>JADGPN010000607.1 GCA_017882465.1 Solirubrobacteraceae bacterium | reverse complement strand
GTGAGAAGAGCCCGGTGACGGGCGACTGTCACGCCGGGATCCGTGGGAGCCCGGGGGTGAGATTCCCCCGGGCGACCCGACCAGGGTCGCCCGCGTCTGTCGATGATGCTGTCAATGGCCATCGAGTTCTCCCCACTGGCGGCCACGAATTTCCCCACTGGCGGCCATCTTTTCTCCCCGCTGGTGGCCACGAATCTCCCCACCAACAGATTGACGGGTTTGTGGTGTGTTAGGTAAGTGGTTGGACCCCCTTGCCGGCGGTTGCTTGGGCGAGTCGGTAGCTGTCCTGCCCGTCGGTGATCAGGACGTGCGCGTGGTGCAGCAGCCGCTCGACGGTCGCTGTCGCGAGGCTCTTGGGCATCAGCTCGTCGAACCCTGAGGGGTGGATGTTCGAGCTGATCGCGATCGAGCGTTTCTCGTAGGCGGCATCGACCACGCGGAACAGCGCCTCGGCTGCGTCGGCTGAGATCGGAAGTAGCCCGACGTCATCAATCACCACGAGATCGACGCGGATCAGCTTCCCGATCGCCTTGTTGACGCTGTCATCGACGCGGTGGCGGCGCAAGAGTTGCGCGAGCGTCTCGGGCGTGTGCCACGCGACGGTCCGGCCCTTATCGATCGCGAGATGCCCGAGCGCCTCGATGAAATGGCTCTTGCCGGTCCCGGACGGGCCGCAGATCGCGATGACCTCGTGCCGGTCGATCCATTCCAGCGTTCTGAGTGCCTGCTGGGTCGCGGGTGGGATCACGGACCGGTCGGGTTCCCACGCGTCGAACGTCTTCCCGGCCGGCAGCCCGGACGCGCGTCGGCGTGTCCGGATCGTCGCTTGGTCACGGCCGGCGGCCTCCTCGGCGAGCAGGACCTTGAGCACTTCGGCGTGTTCCCAGCGCTGGCTGGTTGCGGTCGCGATCACGTCGGGTGCGGCCCGGCGGACGTAGGGCAAGCGCAAGCGGTGCAGCAGGCGCTCGAGCTCGCCCGGGAGCGGCGGCGGGGCTGGCGTTTTGACGGTCATAGCCGCGCTCCGATCTGCTCTGCCTCCTCGGCGAAGGTGAGCAGCTCGAACGCGAACTCGCGCGCTTCATCGGGGGTCAGCGTGCAGATCGCCGGCGGCAACCAGCAGCGATCCCGCCAGTCGTCGAAGCGGTGATCGTCGGTCATGATCACGCTGATCTCCTGCACCGGCCGGGCGTCACCGGGCCGCCACACCTGCTCGGGATCGATCCGGCAGTGGATGCCGTCGCGGTAGTCGCTCATCGTCCGAGGCCCTCCCACGACTTGGTGGAGCGTTGCAGCGAGTGGTCCTCGGAGCGGGCGGGGAACAGGATCAGCTCCCCGCCGGTCTGCTGATGCGCCAGAACGGATGCGAGGTCGCCGTCACCGAACCGTCCTGCCTCGGCGCACGCGCGTAGAGCGTGGTCGACTTCGGCGGCGCCGTGCAGCTTGGCGAGATCGACCGCTTCGGCCATCTTGCGCCGCACCCGCTGCGCGCCTGCCGCGCCAGCCGTGATCAGCCACCGCTCCGCTCCCGGACCGAGCTCGAGGAACGCGCGCTCATCGGCGTTGCGCGCCTTGGGCGTGCGCTCCAGCGCGCCCGGCGGCCTGGGCGGGTAGTGCTCGTCCTGCACGCTCGGCCGGCCCGGCGTGGTCAGCTGGTGCCGCGCGACCTCCCGCGGGCCGGCGGGCCCGTCGACATGAATCACGACCAGCTCCTCACCGGTACTGCGCGCCCAGACGCGCTGATCGACAAGCTCGTGCGGCACGGAGTACTGCGCGCCACCCACACTGATCAGCGACTGCCAGTTCACCTTCCGCGTCTCCCCGAAACACATGGTGTGCGGCAGCTTCGGCAGTCGGTGCAACCGCTCGTGCTCCTCCGCCAGCCGGAACACCGGCGGCTCGAGCGTCGAGCGATGCGGGCGCGTGTTGACCTCCGCCATGAACGCCTCACACGCCGCCTCCAACTCGCCAAAGCTCGTATACGCCGGCCGCAGGTTGTGATCGGTCGGGACCAGATCGGCCTTCGCGACCCTGACCGTTGCCTCCGAGCCGCCCTTCGACTGCGGGTCCGCCGGCACGCACGTCGCGATCGTCAACCCGTAATGACGACCAACATCAACGATCTGCGGGTTACGCACAGCGATCCCGCACACGTGATCGACACTGACGGTTTTCTCGTTGTCGGTCAGCGCGTAAGTGGGACAGGCCCCAAACATGCGCAGCGCTCGGTCCAGGCCGATCACCACCGATGGCAGCGTCTTGTCGCGCAACGGCACCACCACCCGGAACCTGCTCCATGCCAGCCACGCGCAGAACAACACCGTCGCCCGCCCCGCGACCTCGGGCCCGTCGCCGTAATCCCACTGCATCCACAACCCCGGCTCCGGGATCCACGGCCGGGTCCGGCGGCCATGCCGCCGCCGCCACCGCCGCTTCGCGTCAGCCACCCACCGCCGCGTCGTCCGCTCAGACCCCAGATAGCCGATCGCGACCAGCTTGTCGTGCGCGGCATCAGCCCGGATCTGACCGTGCGAGCGATCAACCAGCTCATCGATCTTCGCAGCGAACACCGCCCCCATCGCCGGCCGCGCCCGCTCAACCACCGGCATCCCGCCAGCCTCGTCACGCTGCCTGACCCAGTACGCGACCGTCTTGTGATCACACCCGACCAAGCCCGCCGCCGCACGGAACGAGCCCGTCAAGTCATACGCCTCCAAAATCTCCATCACAACCTCCGGCTTCTTCATGTTGCCCGCCTCCCGATCGCGTCTCGAATGGTCAAGACGCGCGGGATTACCGGGCGCTCAGGACAGAACCGGTGGGGAGATTCGTGGCCGCCCGTGGGGAGAATTAGCGGCCGCCCGTGGGGATTTCCGGTGGCCGCCTACGGGGAGAATCTCATGGCCACGCACACCGGACTGGGGAAAACCCAACGTCCGGTTGATAGGGGGGCGGGAGGAAACCGGTGCCAGTCGGCTTTGCCGCGCGGCACGCGGCGCCTCCTGCCTATCCGACCAGCCGGT
>JADGPN010000138.1 GCA_017882465.1 Solirubrobacteraceae bacterium | reverse complement strand
TTCTCGTGCGGCACGATGTACTCGCGCTCGGGGATCGGCTCCTTGTTGATCAGCCAGGGCGTGACGCGCTGGATCTTCTTCCAGTGCACCGCGTCCATGTCGACGATCAGGTCGCGGATGACGGGCATGTTGCCCATCGGCTCGACCTCGATCACGGTGTCCTCGCCGGTGGCGGTCTTCTTGGTCGGGCGCTTGGCGGCGTCCTCGAGATGGGTGTTGCAGGCCAGTCCCGGCTTGCCGTTGATGCGCACGCCACAGGAGCCGCAGATGGCTGCCCGGCAGGAGCAGCGGATGCCGATCGAGCCGTCTTGCTCGTTCTTGACCCTGAGGATCGCCTCGAGCACCGACACGTGCCCTTCCATCTCGACCTGGTGGTCGTCCCAGTGGGCCGCCTCGCCGGACTGTGGGTCGTAGCGGCGGATCCTCAGCGTGTACTCGGGCATCCGATCAGTACGTCCTTTCCTCTGGCTCCCAGCGGGTGATCGTCACGGGCGAGTATTCGACCTTCGGCTCGTCGGCGCCGTTGGCGATGATGTCGATGTGCTTGAGCCATTCGTCGTCGTTGCGGGCCGGAAAATCGGTGCGGTACTGCGCGCCCCGTGACTCCTTGCGCTCCTGCGCAGCGATCAGGATCGTCTCGGCCACGTCGAGCATGTAGCCGAGCTCGATGGCGCCGATCACGTCCTGGTTGAAGACCGATCCGCGATCGTCGATCGAGGCCCTGGGGGCCTCCTGCTTGAGCCGGCGCACGATCTCGTGACCCTTGGCCAGGCCGTCGGCGTCGCGGAACACGGCGCAGTACTGGTTCATGCTCGTGCCGAGCTCTTCCTTGACCGCCGACACGCGCCGGCCGCCGGGCTCGCGATTGATGATCGCGTCGATCGAGGCCTGAACGTCGGCGATCTTCGAGGCCGGGGTGCTGGGCATCGGCATCTCCGTGGCGCGGTTGGCCGCGTGCTCGCCGGAGCGGCGGCCGAAGATCAGCGTGTCGAGCAGCGAGTTGGCGCCCAGCCGATTTCCGCCGTGGACCGAGACGCAGGCCACCTCACCGGCGGCGTACAGGCCCGGGATCGTGGTCTGGCCGTCGGAGTCGGTCTTGACCCCGCCCATGATGTAGTGCATGCCGGGGCGGATGCGGATCGGCTTGCGGGTGATGTCGACGCCGGCGAAGTCGCGGCCGATGTTGACGATCTCGCGTAAGGCCTCGAGCGTGCGCTTGCGCGGGACCTTGGTGATGTCGAGGTCGACGGTGCCGTCCTCGTAGCCGCGACCTTCGTTGATCTCGGTCTGCTCGGCGCGGGAGACGACGTCGCGGGAGGCCAGCTCCATCTTGTTGGGTGCGTAGCGCTCCATGAACCGCTCGCCCTTGGCGTTCAGCAGCCAGGCGCCCTCGCCGCGGGCCCCCTCGGTGATCAGGAAGCCGTTGCCGGCCAGCGTGGTGGGGTGGTACTGGACCATCTCCATGTCCATCAGCTTGGCGCCGATGCGGTAGGCCTGGGCGATCCCGTCGCCGGTCACGATCAGTCCGTTGGTGGTCGGCTTGAACGCCTGGCCGGCGCCGCCCGAGGCGAGGATCACCGACTTGGCGTTGAAGACCTCCAGGTGGCCGTCGCGAAGGTTGCGGCAGATTGCCCCGACGCAGTTGCCCTCGTCGTCCTGGAGCAGATCGGTGGTGAACCACTCCTCGTACCGGTTGAGCTGCTCGTGGTGCTTCATCAGCTGCTCGTAGAGCACGTGCAGCATCGCCTGGCCGGTGATGTCGGCGACGTAATAGGTGCGCGCCGCGGAGGCGCCGCCGAACGCCCGCGTGCCGAGGTGGCCGTCCGGCGAACGGTGGAAGGTGACGCCGATGTGCTCCAGGTACAGAAGCTCGTTGGGCGCCTCACGGCACATGATCTCGATCGCGTCCTGGTCACCGAGGTAGTCGGATCCCTTGACCGTGTCGAACGCGTGAGACTCCCAGCTGTCCTCGGGATTCAGCGCGGCGTTGATGCCGCCTGCGGCCGCCACGGAGTGGGAGCGGACGGGGTGAACCTTGGAGATGATCGCGACCGAGGCGCCTGCGTTCGCGGCCGCCAGGGCCGCCCGCTGGCCGGCCAATCCGGCGCCGATGATCAGGACGTCGTGGGAGGGCATGCGAGCGATTCTATTCATTGGGCGTGGTCGCACGATCGCCGATGTCGGCGCTTGGGCAGGTCAGCTACCGAACCAGGGCGGCGGTAGCCGCCCCCATCAACAGGTGTCTCGACGGCTCAGGACGCCGGCGAGCCGAGTGCCGACTGAAGCGCGCGCCGGACCTGCTCGATCGTGACCACGCCACGGAGGACGCCCTCGCCGTCGACCGCCATCAGCGCTCCCAGCCGGCCGAGCGATTCGGAGGACAGCACCTCGGTCAGCGGGCGGTCCTGGCTCACGCCCCAGGTTGTCGCCTCGCCCGCGTCGAGCACGGCGCTGACCGTCAGCCACCCCTCGCCTCGGTCCTGGGCGGCCTGCACCCGCTCCTGGCGGGCGATGCCCAAGAAGTGGCCGTCGCGATCGACCACCGGGAACCACTCCCAGCCATAGCGCAGGAAGTACTCCTCCAGTGCCTGCCCGACCGGGGTCTCGCCGGGTACGGCGACAGGCTGTCGGTCCATGATGTCGGCCACCCGCACGCCCTCGATCCGCTCGGTCAGTGCGGTCTGCAGCAGCGCGCCGCGGGCCGCCTGACCGATCAGGAAGGCCAGCGCGATCAGCCACAGGCCGCCGAAGCTGCCGGCGGCGAGCATCCAGAAGAGGCCCAGTCCGGCGAGCACGAACGCGAAGCCCTGGCCGAGCTTGGCGGCCACGCGTGTGCCCCGGGTCTTGTCACCGGTCCGTCGCCAGACGATCGCCCGCGCGATCCGGCCGCCGTCGAGCGGGAACGCCGGCACGAGGTTGAAGACCAGCAGCAGTACGTTCCAGAACAGCAGCCACGACAGCGAGAGCAGAACGGGGGTGATCGCGACGGTGCCGTCGAGCACCGCAGTATGGCCGAGGCGGGTCGGCCCGACGATGGCCAGGTCGACCACGAGACAGACGAGCACGAAGCCGAAGGTCGCCAGCGGGCCGGCGGCCGCGATCTTGAACTCCTCCCCGGGCGTGCGGGCGTCCCGGCTCATCCGGGTCAGGCCGCCGAACAGGAACAGGTCGATCGATTGGACCTCGATCCCCTGCCGGCGCGCGACCAGCGCGTGGCCGAGCTCGTGCACGATCAGCGATCCGAACAGCAGCAGCACGGTGATCACCGTGGTCAGGTAGGCGATCCCGTCCGAGCTGTGCAGCGCGGTCCGAAACTGCGCCGAAACGGTGAAGATCAGCAGGAACAGGATCAGGAACCAGCTGGCGTCGACGCCGATCCGGATCCCGAACGCGTCCATCAGCTTGATGGAGCCTGAGCGCCTGATCATGCTGCCATGGTGGCACAGAAGGTAGGGTCACGAGCGGGGCCCTCGACACTGACAAGGAGTACTTGATGAGCGAGCGTGTTGAAGAGCTGCGGTCCCGGCTGGCCAAGGTGGTCGACGTGCGTAACGCCGCGCGGCTTCTGCACTGGGACCAGCAGACGATGATGCCGGTGAGCGGCGGGACCGCTCGCGCCGACTCGCTGGCGACGCTCGAGCGTCTCAGCCACGAGCTGTTCGTCTCCGCCGAGACCGGGCGCCTGCTCGAGGCCGCCGAGCAGGAGCTGAACGGCACACCGCCCGACAGTGACGACGCCTGTCTGGTGAGGGTCGTCTGGCAGCGCTGGGAGAAGGCCCGTCGCGTCCCCTCGGAGCTGGCCGCCGAGCTCGCACACGCCGGCTCGGTCGGCCAGGAGGCGTGGGTCGAGGCCCGCAGCCAGTCGGACTTCGCCGCCTTCCGGCCCCACCTCGAGCGCAACCTCGAGCTGGGGCGCCGGTACGTCGATTGCTTCGACGGCTTCGACTGTGCCTACGACGCGCTGCTCGACGACTACGAGCCGGGGATGAAGACGGCCGAGGTCGCCGCCCTGTTCGCCGAGCTCAAGGCCGAGCTGGTTCCCCTGATCGCGGCCATCGCCCAGCGCCCCGACGCCGTCGATGCCGCGTGCCTGCACGGCGAGTTCGCGATCGACCGCCAGCGTCGCCTGGTGGCCAAGGTGGTCGAGCAGATGGGCTTCCGGCGCACGGGCTGGCGGATGGACGACGCCGTGCACCCGTTCGCGACCAGCATGGGATCCGCCGACGTGCGGATCACGACCCGGTGGGACGAGACCTATTTTGCCTCCGGTCTATACGGCGCGATGCACGAGTGCGGCCACGGCCTGTACGAGGCCGGGATCGATCTGGCCCTGCAGCGCACGCCGATCGGCAGTGCCGAGTCGCTCGGCCTGCACGAGTCCCAGAGCCGGATGTGGGAGAACATGGTCGGCCGGGGCAAGAGCTTCAGCCGCTACCTGGCCCCGCTTGTGTCCGAGACCTTCCCCGAGTCGATGGCCGGGCTGGACCCCGACACCCTGTACCGCGCAGTCAACCGGGTGCAGCCGTCGTTCATCCGCGTCGAGGCCGACGAGGCCACCTACGGCCTCCACATCGTGCTCCGCTTCGAGCTCGAGCAGGAGCTGATCGAGGGGCGACTGGCCGTCGCCGACCTCCCCGAGGCGTGGAACACGCGCTTCAAGGACTACCTCGGGCTCGACGTGCCCGACGACGCCCACGGCGTGCTCCAGGATGTGCACTGGGCCGCCGGCCTGTTGGGCTACTTCCCCACCTACGCGCTCGGCAACATGATCGCCGGCCAGCTGTGGGACCAGATCGCCGTCGACCTGCCCGACCGCGACGACCGCATCGCGGCGGGCGACCTCGCCCCGCTGCGCGAGTGGCTGCGCGTCAACGTCCACCGTCACGGATCCAAGTTCCCGACCCAGGAGCTCCTCACGCGGGTGGCCGGCGGCCCAATTGAGGTGCAGCCGTTCGTGGTGTACCTGAAGGCGAAGCTGGGGGACGTGTACGGGTTGTAGGGCCGGTTCCGTCGTGCGCGCCGAGGCCCGGGGCGTTGAGCCTGGCTCTATGCAGCGCCCGCCCGGGCTCCGGGTTGTTGGGCCTGGCTCTGTGGTGCGCGGTGCGGGGCCCGGGGCGCAAACGGCGGCTGGGGAGAGGGGGATTGGACTCCCCCGCTCCGGCGCCGGCACTGGCGCCCCCAGCGCCCCTCGTCGCACCGGAAACCAGCGTGCTTAACGTTCCAAATTGACCCGCTCGGGAGCCTCAATGGCCACCTAAGCATGCCACGCATGCTTATCGGACCAAGGTCGTTCTGATGGCCGGGCGTTGGCACTTTAAGCATGCTGAATGGGGGCATCCGGGGGTCCGTTCGGGCTTCCCGCCCGCGTCCCCGCCAAGAACCACCCGAACCCGGAGAACCGGCGGCGCCGGCGGCGACCGGCGCCCCTACACCCCCAGATGCCGCGCCAGGAAGTCTGTCTGGTCGGCGACGACGAGCTCGAAGGCGTTGCCGGAGTAGATGTCGAAATGGCCGACGGGGTAGCGCCTGATCTCGGCACGAGGGGCCTGTTCGGCGTAGCGTAGGGTGGTCGCGGCTGGCGCCACGGAGTCGCGCTCGCAGACGCAGAACAGGATCGGGCTCGTGACCCTGGCGGCTGCGCGGCCCGGGCGGTAGCGGGGGACGTGGAGCAGGATCCGGGCGGCCACGGAGTCGTCGAACTCGAGGTCCGGCGGGATCAGGGCGCGAAAGCCCGGCTCGGCGTCCGCGGCGGTCATCAGCGCGGCCGAGCCCGGCGGTCCGACGAGTGGCACGCGCACGGGGGGAGCGCCACGCAGGCGGGCGGCCTCGTCGCGGAGCGCGAGCGCGGTCGACATCGCCAGCGCGCGCGGGCTGGCGGTGCGGATCGATGCGGGCCCGTCCGTGAACGGGCATTGGCTGACGACGGCGGCGACGCGGCCGTCGCGGGCCGCGGTCTCGATCACGTGACCGCCGCCGAACGAGCTCCCCCAGATCGCAACTCGGTCGGGGTCGATCCCCGGCAGCGAGCGGGCGTAGCGGAGGGCCGAGGCCCAGTCGGTGAGCTGGCGCCGGATGTCGAGCAGCTGGCGCGGCAGTCCGCCGCTGTCGCCGAAGTGCCGGTAGGTGAACGCCAGCGCGGCGATGCCCTCGGCCGCGAAGCGCTTGGCGTACGGCGCCAGGCCCATCTCGCGGGTCGCCCCGAGCCCGTGCCCGAGGATCACCAGCGGCGCGCTGCCGGCGGATTTGTAAGCCGGCTCGAACAGCCACGCGCGGCAGTCCACGTCGTCGGAGCGGAAGCTGACCTCGAGCCTCTGTGTGGTGTCCGCCGGCATTGGGGCGCTGAGCCTACACCCGCGGCCGGTGCCGCTCGATGATCGCCTCCAGCTCGAGGCCGCGGGGCAGCGCTCGGTGCGCGCGGCCGCCATCGCGGGCGCGAGAGCGGGGCCACGGCAGCGACGCGATCCCACTCCCAATCGAGATCCGCATCAGCTCGTGCCACGCGGGATGGAGCTCCACCTCGTCGATCCGGTGCCCGTAGCGGTCGTGGGTGCGCCGACAGGTTGCAGTCCTGGAGCGGCGGCGGCTGGTAGGCCACCTCATACGTGGCCGCCGGGCTCTCGCGTGTGATCGACATCGGCGGAAGTGAATCGCCCGGGCTGGGATAGCATCGGCGGCGCGGCGGCCGGCGTGCCCGATTTCGGCCGCCACGCAACCCGCGAAAGGACGGACAAGTGACACAGCCCGTGAAAGTTGCCGTGACCGGCGCCGCCGGCCAGATCGGCTACGCCATCCTCTTCCGCATCGCCAGCGGCCAGCTGCTGGGTCCTGACACGCCGGTCCGGCTGTCGCTGCTCGAGATCCCTCAGGCGGTCAAGGCGGCCGAGGGGACGGCGATGGAGCTGGATGACTGCGCGTTCCCGCTGCTCACCGGCATCGATATCGCCGATGACCCGAACGCCGCCTTCGATGGAGTCAACATCGCGCTGCTCGTCGGCGCTCGGCCGCGGACCAAGGGGATGGAGCGTGGTGACCTGCTCGAGGCCAACGGTGGCATCTTCAAGCCGCAGGGGCAGGCACTGAACGCCCACGCTGCATCCGACATCAAGGTGCTGGTGGTCGGTAACCCGGCCAATACCAACGCGCTGATCGCGATGAGCAACGCCCCTGACCTTCCGCGGGAACGCTTCACCGCGATGACGCGTCTGGATCACAATCGCGCGATCGCGCAGCTGTCCAAGCGGACGGGCGCCGCGGTATCGGAGATCACCAACATGACCATCTGGGGAAACCACTCGGCCACCCAGTACCCCGACATCTTCCACGCCAAGGTGAGGGGCGAGAACGCGGCCCAGGTGGTCAATGATCAGGCCTGGCTCGAGGATGACTTCATCCCCACGGTGCAGAAGCGCGGCGCTGCGGTCATCGAGGCCCGCGGCGCTTCGAGCGCGGCGTCGGCGGCCAATGCCGCGATCGACCACGTGCACGACTGGGTGCTCGGAACACCCGAACGTGACTGGGTGTCGATGGCGATTCCCTCCGACGGTTCCTACGGTGTCCACGAGGGTGTGATCTCGAGCTTCCCCGTGACCACCTCGGGCGGGTCGATCGAAGTCGTCCAGGGCCTGGACATCGACGACTTCTCGCGCGCTCGGATCGATGCCACCGTGAACGAGCTGCGCGAAGAGCGCGACGCGGTCAAGCAGCTCGATCTGATCTAGGAGTCTCAACCTGATCTGGGAGTGAGGCCCGACGATGTTCGGCCCGCGCCGCCCCGAACCGGGCGCGGGCCGGACAGTCAGTTGTGGCTATTCGGATGTGACCGGGAACCAGCCCTGCCCGTCGCGCCTGATCTGCCCGTCGGAAACGAGCTTGGGCATCACCCGATACAGGTAGTTGGGCTGGATCTTCAGTGCCTCGGCAAGCTGGGGAATGGTGATCCCCGGCTGTGCTATCACCAGCTCGAGTGCCTGGTTGGAGCGGGTATTCCCGCCCCGGCGGCCGCGGGGGCGACCGGGGCGCTTGGCGGTCCGGCGGCCCGCGGGCGATGCCGACGATGACGTCGACCCGGGCGGGCGTCCGGGACCGCGACGGCCTCCGGCGAGAGCGGCGCGAGCAGCCAGGAGCCTCGCGGTCTCATCCTTGAGCTCTCGCAGTCGTTCATCGATCTCCATGACCGTACTGTCAACGAAGCCAGCCAAATGGCCTCCTTACTTTGAGTGGAGTGACACGACGAACGATACATGGGTAACACGTGCTGGTGGCGCACTTGCAAGTGGAAATCGTGGCGCGGGCACGTACCTGTGCACATGCAACAACAGTTCAGCCGCGTTCGACGAGCGCCTTGAGGCGCTCCAGGGACTTGTGTGCCTCGCGCTCGGACACGCCCCCGACGTCCAGCACCCGCCCGGCCACGATCCCCAGCCGGCCGCCGGGCGCAGTGAACTCGTTCAGGTAATCGAAGCACGTGCGACCGTCGCTGTTACCGGACAGCTCGTAGCGCGTGCGAGCCCGTGAGTGGGCCGGGCCCCGGCCCTCCCATTCGGCCACGTTGGGAGCGCTGAGGTCAGCCAGCGTCCAGTTCACTTTGAAGGTGACGCCGCGGATGTGCATGCTCTGCTCCATCGTCGCGCCGGCGCGCAGAGGCTTGTCCGAGACCGCGCCCAGCGATCGGTGAATGGTCACCCATTCACCGAGCCGATCCGGGTTCATCACGATGTCCCACACGCGCTCGACCGGGGCGTCGATCTCGATCCTGGCGTTCACAATGCTCATGGCGAGTGCAGACAGTAACGGGGATCGCGCGGTTGAGGGCGAGTTACCGGGCGACCAGTTCCTCGGTCAGCTCCCAATCGCGCAGCGCCCGCTCGATGGCCGCGTCGAGGCTGTGCATGCGCACGCCCAGGAGCTCGGCCGCCCGGCCATCGCGCGGCAGCAGATCCTCCTCCAGGCTCTCCATCAGAGGACCGATCAGCGCGTGATCCTCGCCGGCGATGAGCGCCGAGAGGCGGCTCGCGATCGGCGTCACCCGCAGGTGCTTGAACGACACGGTCGGCCGGCTCACGAACATGTGGTGGCGGATCCGGTCGATCAGCTGCCCGTAGGACACGACATCGGTGCCGCCGGCGTCGAGCGACTCGCCGCCGACGCTGTCGCTCGTGGCGGCGCGGGCCAGCAGCTCGATCACGTCGCGCTCGTCGATCGGAGCGGTGATGTGCTCGCTCCAGGCCGGAACGGCGAGCACCGGCAGCCGCTCGACCAGTCGCACGAGAAACCGGAACGACCGCGACTGAGCCCCGATCACGATCGAGGCGCGAAATGCAACCGACCCGGGCACCGACTCCAGCAGCACCTGCTCGACGGCGAGCCGGCTGGCCAGGTGCAGCGACGCCGGACCCCCGGAGGGCACGAGTCCGCCCAGATACACGATTCGCCCGACGCCGGCCGCGGCCGCGGCGCGCCCGAAGTTCTCCGCCGACCGGCGCTCGAGCACGGCGAAGCCGCCGTGGCTGCTCGGCTCCATCGAATGGATCAGGTAGTAGGCGACATCGATCCCGTCGAGGGCCTCCGCCAGCCCGGTTCCGGAGATCGCATCGCCGGTCACCAGCGCGAGGTCGAGAGCAGTGCGTGTGGGGTCGCGCGTCAGCCCGCGGACGGTGTCGCCCTGGCGCACGAGCCGGGGCACGAGTCGGGAGCCCACGTATCCGGTCACGCCGGTCACCAGGATGTTCATCGATATGAAGAGACGACGGCGTCGAGTTCGCGCGGCGCGTGGACCCCTCGGATGGAGCGCCGTTCGATGTCCGAGGTCCGGCTCGGGCCGGCGGCGAAGACGATGTTTGGAGGCGGCGATCCGCTCGCCAGCTCGACCCGCTGGAGGGCCTCCGGCACCCCGGCGACCAGGTCCTCCTCGGCGAGCAGAGCGATCTGGCGCGGGGGCAGCAGCGCCACCGCGCGTGGGCGTCCGGAGCGGTGCGCCCAGCCGATCGCGCCCGTGCTCGCGACCGCGACGTCGGCGAGGATCAACGAGACCTCGGCGGCGGCAGCCGCCGCCTCGGACGAGGCGATCCCGTTGAGCGCGGCGTCCCGCCACCGGGCCACCGTGCGCTCTCCAACCTCTGGATAGAAGAGGTCGACCGGGCAGCTGACGAACAGCTGGACGCGCATCTACGAGCTCACGGCGAAGACCACGGCCTGAAACCTACGGAAAATGCGGGCCCTTCCTGACCAGCAGACGTTGGAGGTGCGTTACGAAGCGGATGATGCGCTTGAGGTAACAAGTATCTCCTTGCTGCGAGACATCCTGGGAGCGACCGATGCGGCGAAGGGCTATGTGATCGTGCCCGTGCGGGAAGGGTTGTTGGTGCCGGCCG
>JADGPN010000606.1 GCA_017882465.1 Solirubrobacteraceae bacterium | reverse complement strand
CTCGGGAGAGGCGAAGACGCCGAAGTTCGACAGGTGAGCATCGCCACAACACTGCACGCTCAGCCCCGAACGGGGCGTGCCGGCGAGGTCCTGGGCCATAATCAGCGCGGCCCCGCGATAGAACGTGAACGGCGAGACGAGCATCCGGCCGTAGCGAATCGGCACCAGCTCCGGCACGCGCGTCTTCGCCTGGCGCTCGAGCAGCGCGACCGGATCGGGGCGCGTCGGCAACGGCTCGAACAGCGCATGACCGGCGCGCGGTACCTCCTTGCGCGCCGCCTTACCGCGCGCTACCCGCTCCGCCACCGACAAATGCGGAACCGCCGCGACCGGTCTGGCCTTCCCCGCCGCCGCGCTCTTGCTCCTCGCGGCTGGCGTCCCATTCTTCCGGCTTGGTCTGCTCGTCGTGGCCATCGCCTTCGCCTTCCTCTCGGTCAGATGCCGTTGTTCATGACGGGTGTGTTCTCGGCTGCGAACTCCTCGTCGGTGACGCCCCGCTGGGGATGAACGCAGGGGTGCTCTCTTTCCGGCGTGGGCCCTTGGCTCGCTGGTCCCTGAGCTCGGTCACGGGTGGGGCAGGAGGCCTGCGCTCTCAGCGAGCTGCACAGCCTCGGCTCGCTTGGTGGCCCCGAGTTTCTTGTAGATGTGTTCGACGTGCGTTTTCACGGTGGGACGGCCGACGCCGAGCTGGTCGCCGATGGCGGCGAGCGTTCGATACGTGGGGAGGAGGGTCAGGACGCGGGCCTCGGCTGGCGTCAGGGAAGCCGTCTTGCGGGGCTCTTTCTGGTGGGTCGTCTTCGGCTGGTTGATAGTGCTGTGACGGTACCTCGCGGGCGATCGATCCGTCATCGGCCACAAAGGCTGATATCTTCTTCGCGCAAAGATCCGCGCTCAGCTTAAGCAGGATTGAGTCGGAAAGCTCGGGTTAGGGAGGCATCGGTTGGTGCCCATGACTGACGACCGGCGCCTCGTTCGAAGCGTCTACGCGTTCTTCGTGCCGGCAGGCCTCGTTGCTGTGCCGGCGTCCGAGGCTGGCGAGTGGCGGCCCTGCCTCGAAGTCGCGCTAGCGCCGGAAGCGGCGGGGCGCGGAGGGCGGAGCGATCGCTAGTTCTCCTCCTCCCCAGCATCAGCTGCCGCTGAAAGAGTCGGCGGTGCTGGTTCCGGTCGTTCGGCCGAGCGTGGTACCGCGAGCTCGCCTCGCTTCGTTGCGGAAGGCCGCGGAGCGCAGCCGGGTGGTGCTGGTTTCTGCGCCGGCGGGTTACGGGAAGTCGACGCTTGTCGCGCAGTGGAGCGAGCTGGATCCGAGGGCCAGCGGTTGGGTGCAGCTCGGCCGCGGCGACAACGACCCCGTGGTGCTGCTCGCCCGCGTCGCGGCGGCCCTCGAGCGCACTGCCCCGGTTCGCGGTGAGCTCGTGGAGGAGTTGTCACGCTGGACGCCCCGGATCGATGAGGTAGTCCTTCCGCTGCTGGCCGCCGACCTCGGCGAGCGTGACCCGTTCGTGCTGGTGCTGGACGACGTGGATGTCATAACGGCTAAGAAGAGCCGCGCGATTCTGGTGTTTCTCGTCGACCAGGTTCGATCCGGCTCTCAGTTGGTGTTGGTCACTCGCGGCGATCCGCGAGTGCCGCTCGGCCGCCTGCGTGCTAGTGGGGATCTGGTCGAGATCGGGACTGCGCTCCTCGCCCTGGACGCTCAGGAGACCCGTGATGTTGCCGCGAGCGGAGGACTGGAGTTGTCGGAGGAGGCGGCCGAGGCTCTGCGCGAGCGCACCGAGGGGTGGGCTGCCGCGGTTGCGTTGGCGACGCTCTCGCTGCGCGGCCGCGACGATGCCGCGGTGAGGGCTGCCGGTCTGTCGGGCGATCAGCGGCAGATCGCCGACTACCTCGTGGAGGAGGTGCTGGAGCGCCAGCCGGAGCAGCTCAAGAGGTTCCTGCTCGGGACGTCGATCCTCGAGCGCATGTCGGCGCCGTTGTGCGATGCGGTGCTCGGCATAGATGACGCGGCTGGTTCGCTCGAGGCCCTCGCGCGTTCGAACGCCTTCGTCGTCGCGCTCGACGATCGCCGCGAGTGGTATCGCTACCACCATCTGTTCAGCGATCTCCTCCGTGCGGAGCTCAAGCGGCGCCACCCGGAGCTGGTCCCCGTGTACCTGGGACGGGCAGCAGCTTGGTGCGAGCGCTACGGAATCCCTGGCGAGGCGTTCGCGTACGCGTATGAGAGCGGCGATCTCGCTCAGGCCGGCCGAATCGCGCTTGCGCATCGGCACGAGTTTGTAAGTCGTGGGCAGATCGAGAGCCTGTGGCTGTGGCTGGAGCGCTGCACCGAGCAGGAGATCGCGTCTGACCCGCAGCTGTCGATTGTGGCCGCGTGGGTGTTCGGGTATCGTGGCGATGCGGGCCGGGCGAGGCGGTTCTTCGCTGCGGCCGAGCGGGGGCCGCTCGACGTGCCATCCGCCGACGGGGCATCGTCGCTTCGCTCCGCACTCGCGAACCTCCGAACTGCCCTGGCTCCTGACGGCATCCCGCAGATGCTGCGCGATGCTGAGCTCGTCTATGCGTCCGAGAAGAAGGCGGGAACCCGATGGTTTCTCAGCGGCTGTCGCGCGATGGGAGTGGCGTATGTTCTCCTCGGCCGGCCGCAGGAGGCGATCACCGTGCTGCGGGAAGCGCTCGCTCTTTCGCGCCACCGACCCGAGCTCGCCCACATGTGGGTCTTCAGTCTCAGCTATCTCGCCTTCGCGGCCACAGAGATAGGCAACCGGCGTGACGCGCAACGATGGGCGATCGAAGCGACCTGGGTGGCCACCGACGAACACCTCCACGAGACGCTTCACGGTGCCATCGCTTGCACGGCAGGAGCGCTCGCGCACCAGCAACGCGGTGACCACACGGAGGCCGCGCGCCAGCTCGAGCACGTCCGGCGGCTCCGCCCACTGCTCCGCGGGGCCTGGTGGCTCAACGCCGATCTCGCGCTGCGCTGCGCCGATATCAGCCTCGACCTCGGCGACCTAGCCGGCGCCCTCGAACTCG
>JADGPN010000019.1 GCA_017882465.1 Solirubrobacteraceae bacterium | reverse complement strand
ACCGCGACTCGGTCGGGATGGGTCGCGACGCTCCGGTACAGGAACGAGATCGGGTTGAGCTCGGTCCGGCTGACGCCGGTGCGCTCCGGCCACGGCGAACCGACCTGCGGGGCAAGCTCGGTGATCGGGCTATCCATCAGAACCTCCTCGGATCTGCATGCAACACTCGGGGGACGCAGAAGCGCGTAGCGTCATCGGACCATTGGCACCGATCGCTGCCGATGGGCATCAAGCAGGACGCCAGCGCTCGTGAATCCGGAAGCCATCGTGCGCTTCATCTGACCCGGCGCCATCCGTACGGCCACCCATACCTGCAAGTAGTTGCCCACAGATCTCGAAGCGGAATTGGTCAACACGACGCCGCTCGGCGGCGATTGTGGAAGCGCACCATGGGTCCCGATTCACATGGGCAGGGGCGAAGCCGAACCGGAGCCGGGCAGTTCGCGCGCGTGGGCGGCTCCGCGCGCCTTCGCTACTTGGGTAGTGAGGTTGCCTATATCCGCGCCTTCCCGGCGAGCAGCATCCGGGTACGCGCCTGCCGGCGGACATTCGATCGGCGCCATGAACGTGCTGCGGGTGTGTCGCCTGGCCGTCAGGGACGCACGCCCAGCTCGGCCACGACCCGCGTCAGGGTCTCGTCGATGGCGCGCTCGACGGTCGGGTCCAGCGCCGCGCCGGCGGAGAAGGAACTTCCCTCGATGCCGTAGACGATGGTGCGGCCGGGGAGGCGGTCGAGCGCGCGCGCCAGCTCGATCGCCTCCGCGACCCCGAGCGCGTGGGTTGAGGAGCCGGCCAGCCTAGCCGGCAGCGGCACGGTGGACGCGTCGAAGCGTTGGACGGTGCCGGGCTCGGCGCCCGAGACGACCGTGTCGACCACGATCGCCAGGTTGGCGTCCATCCACGCCTCCAGCAGCCCGGCCGGATCGGCCTCCCAGTCGAGCACGACCGCTTGCGTTGAGGCCTGCTCGCGCAAGCGCCGGGCTACGATCAGCCCGGCGGCGTCGTCCCCTCTGAACTCGTTGCCAACGCCGATGACGACGGCGCCAGCGCGCGAGAACGCGTTAGGCACGCTCGATGTCGAGCTTGAGGAAGTGCGTCGCGCAAGAGATGCACGGGTCGTAGTTGCGGATCGCCTGCTCGCACTGCCACTGCAGCTCGTCGTCGGACAGGTCGAGGTGGCCGGCCACGAAGCCGCGCAGGTCCTCCTCGATCGCACGTTGATTCTGGGACGTGGGCGGCACGATGCGAGCATCGCGGATCGCGCCGGAGGCATCGATCTCATAGCGATGCCAGAGGATCCCGCGCGGGGCCTCGCTGACTCCGCAGCCCACCCCATCTCGCGGCTCCAGAGCGACGGCCGGCGGGTCGGGCTGCTCGTAGGCCTCAATCAGGCGTAGCGCCTCTTCGATCGCGTACAGGAGCTCCACCGCGCGCACGACGATGCTCTGAAAGGGGTTGCGGCACGTCGGCCCGAGACCAGCCTCGCGAGCCGCATCGCGGGCGAGCGGCGACAGCCCGTCAAAAGCGAGGCTGTAGCGCGCCATCGGCCCGACCATGTAGGAGCCGCCGTCGCGGAAGCGGCTGTGCAGGGCGTTGGAGTGAGCCACCTGCTCCTCGACGAAGTGATCGTCGAAGGCCTCCGCCGGGATGTCCAGCCCCCCGCTGGAGACGATCCGGCCGCGGTCGATTGGATAGCGGCCGTCGTCGTCGCGCAGCGCCACGAACTCGTAGTCGCGCTCGAAATCGGGCATCGTGAGCGTGGCCGTGAGCGCCACGGTGTCGAGCGTGGCCTCGAGCGCTCGCTGCAGCGGCTCCACCAGCGGCGCCAGCTCATCCCGGGTGGGCGCGCGGTAGAAGCCACCGGTGCGCGGGTTGATCGGATGCTCGGCCCGACCTCCGATCGCGATCAGCAGCTGGTTGCCCGCTTTGCGCGTGGCCAGCGCGCGCTCAACCAGCTCGCGGTGGTCGGCGGCCATGTGGATCGCGCTCTCGTAGCCCAGGAAATCCGGCGCGTGGAGCATGTACAGGTGCAGCGCGTGGCTCTCGATCCATTCGCCGCAGTACATCAGGCGCCGCAGCTCGCGGATCGGCCCGTCCACGGTTGTGCCGCACGCCTGCTCGATCGCGAGGCAGCCGCTCGTCTGGTAGGCGACAGGGCAGATGCCGCAGATACGCGCCGTGATGTCGGGCACCTCGGTATAGGAACGCCCGCGCAGTAGCGCCTCGAAGAAGCGCGGCGGCTCATAGATGCGCAACTGCACTTCGAGCACCTCGCCGTCGCGGACGCGAACGTTCATCGCCCCTTCGCCCTCGACCCGGGCGAGGGCATCGGTGCGGATCCGGCGGCTGCGAGTGCGCGGCTCAAGCGGAGGGGTCATGGCGCTCACTCTCGTTTCGGAAGGCCGGCGCGCTCGCGTTGAACGTGCGGTACACGCGAACCAGGTCGACGTCGTCGTAGTCCAGCTTGCGCAGCCAGCCGGTCAGTGCCTCAGTGTTGGGCGACTCCATCGGCCCGTAACAGCCATAGCAGCCGCGGTTGTAGGACGGGCACAGAGCTCCGCAGCCAGCGTGTGTCACCGGTCCCAGGCAGGGTGTGCCGTAGGCAACCATGACGCACGTGTTGCCGCGGCGTTTGCACTCTTGGCAGACGCTCTCGGAGGGGATGTTCGGCCGCCGGTCGCCGAGCGCGGCTCGGATCACCTCGAGCAGCTGATACTTGTTGACCGGACAGCCCTGCAGCTCGAAGTCGACGGGCACGTGGGCGCTGATCGGTGTGGAGTGCTCTAGCGTCGAGACGTACGCGGGCGTCGGGTAGACCGCGGTGACGAAGTCCTCGACGTCGGTGAAATTGCGCAGCCCCTGGATCCCGCCCGCGGTGGCGCACGCCCCGATCGTCACGAGGCGCCGCGACATGCGTCGTACGCGGTGGATGCGCTCGGCGTCCTGCTCGGTGGTGATCGACCCCTCCACCAGCGACAGGTCATAAGGACCCTCGACCGTGGCCCGCGAGGCCTCCAGGAAGTAGGCGATATCGACCTGTCCGACGAGCGTGAGCAGCTCATCTTCGCAGCTGAGCAAGCTCAACTGACAGCCGTCGCAGGAGGAGAACTTCCATACCGCGAGCTTGGGCTTGCCGGACGGCTCGTTCACAGCTCGCCGATCTTCAGCCAGGGCTCGACCTCGTCGTAGCGCTGCACCGGCCCCTCGCGGCAGATGAACTTGGGACCGAACTGGCAGTGGCCGCATTGCGCGATCGCGCAATGCATGTTGCGCTCCATGGAGATGTAGCAGCGCTCAACGGGAACGCCACGCTTTCGCAGTGTCAGAGCCCCAAAGCGCAGCATCACCTCGGGGCCGCACAGCAGCGCGAAAGTGCGGTCGGGATCGAACGCCGCCAGCTCGACGAGCTTGGTCACCACACCGACCTTGCCGTGCCAGTCCGGGCCGGCGATGTCGACGATCACGTCGATGTCGAGGTCAAAACGCCCACGCCATACCTCGAGCTCGCTCATGAACAGCAGCTCGTCGGCGGAGCGGCCGCCGTAGCAGACGATCACCCGCCCGTACTCGTTGCGGTGCGCGAGCACGTGGTGGATCGCCGGGCGCAGCGGCGCCAGGCCGAGGCCGCCGGCCACGATCACCACGTCGCCCGCGGTCGCCTCAGCCAGCGGCCAGCGGCTGCCGAACGGTCCGCGCAGGCCAACCACGTCGCCGGGAGCCGTCGCGCACAGCGCAGCGCTCACCGATCCCACCGAGCGCACGGTGCAGCGCAACGGGTCCAAGGCGGTGGACGCGCCGCTGACGGAGATCGGTATCTCACCGACGCCGAAGGCGTAGAGCATGCCGAATTGCCCCGGAGCGAAGAGCGGCAGCTCCTCCCCGGGCAGCGGCTCGAGCGCGAGCGTCCACGTGTCGGCCGTCTCGCCGCGCCGGCTGACGACCCGGTGGGCGCGAGGGGTCATCGCGCCCGGAGGCGCGAGCGGCTCAGCTGACAGTGGCGCGGCCATAGACGTCGAGTAGCTGAAGCCGCGTCGCCTGCAAACGCTCGACGATCACGGAGGCAAAGCTGCGCATCAGCTCATAGCCCAGCTCGCGATCCTCCGCGCAGCGCACGCGCAGCGTCGCGGCGTCGAAGCGGATCGCCTGGGTGGCGCCGCGCGAGCGCGCGTCGAAGTGAGTGAGATACGGCTCGAACAGCCACGACCAGCCGACCGAGTCGCCGTTGTGCAACGTCTCGATCGTGATCGCTCCCGAAGGCGCGTCGGTCTGCAGGGCCACAAAGCCCTCGCGGATCACGAAGAACCAATCCGCCGGCTCGCCCTCAATCATGAGACGGGAGCCATCGGCGTACTCGACCTCCTCGCCCAGACGGGCGAGCGCCGCTAACTGCTCCCGGGTCAGGTTCCGAAACATCCGCGTCGCCGCTAGCGTCTGCTCGATGCTCTGCATGCCTGCCTCCGCTACGTCGCGTCCGCCGACGGAGTCGGGTTGGACAGGATCGCCGAGACCTCCTCGGTGATGTCGATACCGACCGGGCACCACGTGATGCAGCGTCCGCAGCCCACGCACCCCGACGTGCCGAACTGATCCACCCAGGTCGCCAGCTTGTGCGTCATCCACTGGCGGTAGCGCGAGCGCGAGGACGAGCGCGCGTCGCCTCCGGTCAGATGGCTGAACGAGAGCGAGAAGCACGAGTCCCAGCGGCGCCAGCGCTCGGCCTCGTCGCCGGCCAGGTCGGCGGTGTCCTCGACCGACGTGCAGAAGCAAGTCGGGCACACCATCGTGCAGTTGCCGCAGGTCAAGCAGCGCTCGGCGACATCGTCCCATCGCGGGTGCTCGTAGTTGGCGAGCAGCAACGCGCGCAGGTCGACCGCCGGCATCTCGCGCCCCATGCGCGCGACCGCGCCCGCTGTAACCTCCGCCGCGGCAGCCAAGTCAGCATCGTGGGCGGCGCGGTGCGGCACGTCGGCGAGCACGAGCGCGCCCCGGTCGGTCCCGACCTCTACCACGAAGTGGTGACGCTCGCCGTCGAGCACCTCGGTAAGCGCGAGATCGTATCCCGAGCTCGCCTTCGGGCCGGTGTCCATCGAGACGCAGAAGCAGGTGCCGCCCGGCTCGCCGCAGTTGACCGCCACGAGCAGGATGTCCTCGCGCCGGGCGGCGTAGGCGCGATCCGGGTGGGCACCGGGCAGGAACACCTGGTCCTGGATCGCGATCGCATGAAGCTCACACGAGCGCACGCCGATGAAGGCGTAGCGAGGCGAAGGCGTCGGCTCCTCGAGGATCTCGAGGCCCGTACCGTCTTCCCCGCGCCGCGCCCGCCACAGCCGCAGGTTGGGGGGGTGCAGGAACTGCTTCCACGACTGCGGTCCGACGGCGTAGCCGAACACCGCCTGATCGTCACGCCGCCGCAGGCGATAGGTGCCGCCGTCCTGCTCGTCGCTCCAGCCGACGGGAAGCTCCGCGCTGGAGCTCACGTCGCCATAGACGATCGCTCCGTCACCCACGGTGGGCCCGACAACGTGATAGCCCTGGGCGGCGATCGCCGCGAGCAGCGAGTCAAGCGCGCTGCGGTCGACGATGACAGTCGCGCCCGGGCCCAGCTCCGACTGAACGATCACATTCACCCGGCACCACCCTACCCGTGCGGTCAAGGGCTGTCTAGGTTTCCGGCCGGCGCACCTTGGGCCCGCGAGTGTGGCCGAGCTGGAGAGCTCGATCGAGTTGGCGGTCGGGGCGGTGGTTTGGGGCTATTTCTTGGCCTGCTCGAAGTAGGGGTTGGTCCCGGAGGCGTGGTCGGTGACGTCGACGACGTGGTTGATCTCGGGCACGGCTTGGGTGATGGCTACTTCGATTCCTTGGCTGAGGGTGACTGTGGCCATGCCGCAGCCTTGGCATCCGCCGCCGAGGCGTAGGTAGGCGGTGGCGTGTTCGATGGCGGCGAGTTCGGCGTGTCCGCCGTGGCTGGCGATGTTGGGGTTGATGTCGCGGTCGAGTATGGCGATCACGCGGCGCGCGAGGTCGGTGTCCAGCCCGCCGGTGGGCGACGACGGCGGGGGTGGACTTGGCGGCGGGCTGGGGCGACTGGTTGCTGGGGTCATGGGTAGGGTTGGGAGGGTGAGCGGTGGCGGCGCGGGCTTGTTGGGGTTGAGGACGGTGAATCCGCCGCCGAGCCGGTTCTCGGTCCAGTCGATCGTGGCGCCGCGGAGCTTCTCGACGCTGTCGGCGGCCACCACGATCGTGAGATCGCCCTCGTGCTGCACCGCGTCGCGGGAGTGGATCTGTGCCTGCGGCTCGAGCGTCAGCGCGCAGACATAGGCGCCGTTGGCGGTGCCGGTGATCCGTGCGGACAGCACGCGACTGCTCGGATCGGGCGCGGCGGCGCGGAACGCGCGCGTCCGTTCGAGGGCGGATGCCGTGATGGCGAGCACGTGTGGGGCTGGGTCGGCCATCCATCTACGATAGCGCTGTGGATCGCCTGCTCCTGATTCTGCCGTCGGCTACCTACCGGGCGCGGGATTTCTTGTCGGCGGCGCGGGAGCTTGGCGTGGCGGTCACGGTGGCGTGTGAGCGCCGGGCGGCGATGTCGGCCGTGATGGGTGAGCGTGCGTTGATGGTGCGCTTGTCGGACCCGGAGCGGGCGGCTGAGCAGATCGCGGAGCGGGCGCGGGAGACTCCGTTCGCGGCGGTCGTGGGCGTCGATGATCAGGGTGTGGTGGTCGCTGCGCTCGGCGCTGAGCGTTTGGGCTTGGCTCATAACTCGCCGGCTGCTGTGGTCCGTTCGCGTGACAAGGCGGCGATGCGCGGGGCGTTGGCGGTGGCCGGGGTCGGGCAGCCGCGTTTCGCGGTGCTGCCCGCCGGGGTTGACGCGGCGGTGGTGGCTGGCCGGGTGGGGTTTCCGTGTGTGGTGAAGCCGTTGGGGCTGTCGGGCAGTCGCGGGGTGATCCGGGCGGATGACGGTGAGCAGGCGCGAGCGGCCGCGGAGCGGGTCCGGGCGATCCTGGTCGCCGCTGATGAGCGGGCCGACGCGCCGCTGCTGGTGGAGAGCTACCTGCCGGGCGTGGAGGTGGCTGTTGAGGGGCTGTTGCGTGGCGGCCGTCTGGAGGTGCTGGCGGTGTTCGATAAGCCCGATCTGCTGGAGGGGCCGTATTTCGAGGAGACGTTGTACGTCACGCCGTCGCGGCTGCCCGCGGCTGTCCTGGCCGCGGTCGAGGCGGTCGCTGCGCGGGCGGCGGATGCGCTGGGGTTGCGGGAGGGGCCGGTGCACGCCGAGTTGCGCGTGGACGGCGAGCGCGTGGGCGTGCTGGAGCTGGCGGCCCGTTCGATTGGTGGGCTGTGCTCGCGGGCGTTGCGCTTCGGCGTGGGCGTCAGCCTGGAGCAGGTGATTCTGCGCCATGCTCTCGGTTTGGGGCTCGACGACGTCGTGGTGCGGGAGTCGATGGCGTCGGGGGTGATGATGATCCCGATCCCCGGGGCTGGCGTGCTGCGCGCGGTCGAGGGGCAGGAGGACGCGCGGGCTGTGGACGGGATCGCGGGGTTGGAGATCACGATCGCGCGCGGCCGTTCCGTGGTGCCGCTGCCCGAGGGCGATCGGTACCTGGGGTTTCTGTTCGCGCGCGGGACGAGCGCGGACGCTGTGGAGTCTTCGCTGCGCGTCGCGCACGCCTGCCTGCGGGTCCGGATCGAGCCGCACGCGGCCGCCGAGCGCGCCAGCGCGCGCTAGCGTGGGTCGCTCGTGCGTGTCCTGTTGATCTCGACCTATGAGCTGGGCCATCAGCCGTTGCATGTCGCTTCGCCGGCGGCTGCGCTGCGCCGCGCTGGGCATGAGCTGCGGTGCCTGGATCTCAGCGTGCAGCCGTGGGATGCCGGCGCGCTGCAGTGGGCGCAGGCGGTCGGTTTCTCGGTGCCGATGCACACCGCCATGCGCCTGGCGCTCGGTGCCGGTCGTCGGGTGCGCCGCGAGCATCCGGGGCTGCCGATCTGTTTCTACGGCCTCTATGCCGCGGTCAGCCGCGAGCTGGTCGCCGGCGAGCTGGGCGCGGCCCAGGTCGCCGGCGAGTACGAGCCCGCGCTGGTGGCATGGGTGGACGGGCTGGTGGCGCCGAACCCGCCGGCGAGGACCGACGACCGGCCGATCGTTCACCTCCAGCGCGGCACGTTCGAGCTTCCCGCGCGCGAGCTGCTGCCGGGACTGGAGCGCTACGCCCGCCTGGCGGTCGGCGGGGAGGAGCGGCTGGTGGGGTACGTGGAGGCCAGCCACGGGTGCGTGCACCACTGCCGCCACTGCCCGGTTCCCGCGGTCTATGACGGGCGCATCCGCGTCGTGCAGGCCGAGACCGTCCTGCGCGACGTCGAGCGCCTCGCGGGCATGGGTGCGCGCCACATCACCTTCGGCGATCCCGACTTCCTCAACGGCCGGCGCCACTCCGTGGCGATCGTGCGCGCGTTGCACGACCGCTTCCCGCAGCTCACGTTTGACTGCACCACCAAGGTTGAGCACGTGCTCGAGCACGCTGACGGGTGGGCGGAGATGGCCGCCGCGGGCTGCCTGTTCGTGGTGTGCGCGCTGGAGAGCGTCAACGACGAGATCCTCGCCCGGCTCGAGAAGGGCCACACCACCACCGAGGCGGTGTGCGCGATCGAGCTGCTGCGCGAGCACGGGATCGAGACCCGGCCGTCGTTCATGCCGTTCACCCCGTGGACGACCCCGCGTGACGTGCTGGAGATCGTCGAGTTCGTCGCCGCGCACGACCTCGTAGCCAACGTCGATCCGGTGCAGTACACGATCCGGCTGCTGGTGCCCGACGGCTCGCTGTTGCTCAACCGCGCGGACCTGCGCGAGCACCTCGGCCCCTACGACGCCGAGCGCCTCAGCTACCCCTGGCGCTCCGCGGACCGGGCAGCCGACCAGCTACAGGCCCGGCTCAGCGCCATGGTCGCGCAGAGCGCCGCCGGGCACGAGCCGGCCGGCCTGGCATTCGCGCGCATCCGCGCGGCGGTGCGCGAAACCGCCGGCGAGCCCCACGACCCCGAGCCGCAGGCCATCGACATCGGATCGACCGAAGGGAGACCACGGCTCACCGAGCCGTGGTTCTGCTGAGCAGAACCCACCGAGGGCCAGTTCGGTCCTCTCACACAGTGATCACGTGGTCCGGCGGGTCGCCCGCCAACGCCGCGTACAAGTCCGGGAAACAGCCGACCCGCACGCCCTCGACAGTTCCCATAGGCAGCGCGGCGCCGATCTCCCCCTCGGCCAGGCCGCGCTCCAGCGCACACTGGTCACAGAGCATCAGCAGCATTCGGTGTTCGGCCGCCACCCGCCCGAGGCGCTCGCCCACGGGATCGCCCGCTCGCAGCAGGTAGGTGTTGTCGTCAAAGAAGAACATCCCGACGACCTGCACACCGTGCGTGCCCTGCTCCAGCTGCGGAAGGATCATCCGCCCGAGCTTGTAGCTCGCCGTATGGCCAGAGGTGGAGAACACGTACGCGACCTTCATCCCGGCGGGAGAGTACTCACAAGCCGCGCGTTGCCGCGGTGGCGCCACGCGGCGGCAATCCGTAGAAAGACGCGACGCCGACTCGAGCCGCTGGTCGTTGCCGACCGTTAGCCGCTGCGGACACCGGAGCAGCACAGATTGACGGCGTCGTAGCGACTGCTGCTGGCTGGCCGCTGCGGAACGGAGGCGGCGTCGGGCTCGGCCGCCGGCGGTTGCTGTGGCGAGCAGGAGCCTCTCCGGGTGCAGGTCAGCGGCTCGATCGCGCAGACTGTCTTGCGTGTCCTCGGCTGTCAGCTCGCATAACGATCGCGACCCCGGCGCTCGTACTCACCACCGTGGGTACCACGTCGAGCTGCGACTCGCGCGCGCAATAGGCAATGTCTGCGGTCAGCCCCGCCGTGTTCAGGGCGCCGGCGTCTGCGCTTGCGGCGAGGGCGTCGAGCGGGGTGGGAAATGCCCGGGCTACCCCCTCGGCTACGAGCGCGGCATCGGTACGGGGTCCACGCAGGCGAGCGGTCAGACGACCGGCGAGGTACACGTCCTCAAGTGCCACCGCGCCGTCGGTCCCCGAGCAAACGACTTGCAGATCCGCACCGTGCACCTCCTCCCGCCGAAGTAGGTCCGCGACGACCGCGTCGAGGTTGAGCAGGCAGGCCAGCAGTACTGTTGGCGCGCGCGCCGCCGCCGCGACGATCGTGGGGGCGCCGTTAGTGGTTGCGAGCACGAGCTCTTCGCCTCGCCGATCCAGCGCCTCCCTCGGGGAGTTGCCCTGGTCAAACCCGGCCGGCATGACGCAGCGCCGCTCACCCGCCAAGACACGACCATCCGCGCGCAGCTCTCGCGCGCGCTCGATGCTTCCGACGCACAGCACCCTGCGGTAGCCGGCGCCCAACGCTTGCGCCGCGGTGGAGGTCGCACGCAGCACGTCGATCACGATCGCGACGTCGGCTGTTCGCAGGGCGTCCCCGGTGAGCGCAACGTCGATCACGCCGCGAGCCTACCTGCCTGAGCACGCGATCAGCCAGCAGAAGCGCTCCGGCAAGCTCGTCTCAGGCCCGGTCAAGTTCACGCCATGGTCTCACCCGTCGCCGGCTACGGCGCGGCGATAAGCTTCGTGGTATGGGAACCCTGGTGCTCCTGCGGCATGGCCAGAGCGAGTGGAACTCCAAAGGGCTGTTCACCGGGTGGGTGGACGTCGGGTTGTCAGGCAAGGGCGCGGCAGAAGCGGCGAACGGGGGCCAGCTGCTCGCCGAGGCAGGACTTCTCCCCGACGTGGTGCACACGTCCCTGCTGACCCGGGCGATCCAGACCGCCAACATCACCTTGGAAGTGGCGGACCTGCTCTGGCTACCAGTGCGCAGGTCATGGCGGCTGAACGAACGCCACTACGGAGCCTTGCAGGGCAAGGACAAAGCGCAGACCAGGAAGGAGTTCGGCGACGAGCAGTTCATGCTCTGGCGGCGCTCCTATGACGTGCCGCCGCCGCCGATCGACGACGACGCTCCGCTCTCCCAGTCGGGCGACCCACGGTACGCCGGTCTGCCCCCCGAACTGCTGCCCAGGTCGGAGTGCCTCAAGGACGTGGTCGAGCGGCTGCTGCCGTACTGGTACGACGCCATCGTCGGTGACCTCGCGGCGGGCAAGACAGTCCTCCTCGCGGCACACGGCAACTCGTTGCGCGCCCTGGTCAAACACCTCGACGGCATCAGCGACGCAGCGATCGCTGACCTGAATATCCCGACCGGCGTCCCCCTCGTCTACGAGCTTGACGACGACTTCCGCCCAGTCACGCCGGGCGGGCGCTACCTGGACCCAGAGGCCGCCGCAGAGGCGGCGGAAGCGGTGGCAAACCAGGGACGGTAAACCGATCAGGACGGTAACCAAGCTCGCATTGCGTTGGTCTCTGGCACAAACTCGACGTTGCGCGTGCAACGACCACTTCCAGACTGCTCCTCGTCGAAGCGCTCGCGCGTGAGCTTGGCCGGCCCGGCTGGGGCCTGTTGCCGCGCCGTTGGGCGACTTAGGAACTGACATCGCTCCTCAACCCCCGAAACCCGTCGGTGTTCTCGACAGTCCAGCGGCCGTGCCGCGAGCGAGGACCTGCGTAGCCTGTTTACGGCTCGCCTCGTCGATCATCTCACCGTCGAGCAGAACCGCGCCGCGCCCGTCCGCGGTGGCGGCGCGTTCGAGCTCCTGTAGGATCGCCGCTGCGCGGTCGAACTCTTCCTGGGTCGGCGAGAAGACGTCATTGAGCGGCTCGACGTGGGTCGGGTGAAGCGCCCACTTGCCGTCGTAGCCAAGCGTCCGGGCGAGCTTCGCGCGCGCGCGCAACCCGTCGAGGTCCCCGATTTGGAAGTGCGGCCCGTCGATCGCTTGGATCCCCGCATCGCGGGCCGCTACCAGCACCGTCTCGAGCACCCAGCGCCAATAGATCCCGCCGGGATCATCCGCTACCGCGATCGGCCGTCCGAGCGAGGCAGCGAGATCGGCGTAGCCGACGATCAGCGACTCCACGCGGTCGCTGGCGTGAGCCGCCTCGTGGATACAGCGCAGCCCGGTCGCAGTCTCGATCAAGAGCTCGAGCCCGACCGGACTCTTCCGTCCGGACTCCCGCTCGACCATCGACGCGAGTCGCGCCACGAACTCGACGTCCGCCGCGCTCTGCACCTTAGGGATGATCAAAGAGGCGAGCCGCTCGCCCCCGCCTTCGATCAGTTCGATCACATCGCGGTGGCACCAGCGGGTGCCGGTGCCGTTGATCCGCACCGCGATGGTGGGCGCTAACCAGTCGCCATCTGCCAACGCAGCGAGCACCGTCCGCCTTGCCTGACCCTTGTGATCGGCCGGCACAGAATCCTCAAGATCGATGATCACTTCGTCGGCGATCATCCCCCGGGCCTTCGCGATCATCTTCTCCGACCCGCCGGGCACCGATAGACACGATCGGCGCGTGCGCATCGTCAGAGGATATAGGGGCGATCGACACGAGAGTGGCCAAGCGCTGAGTTTTTTGGCTATTCTCCGCCCACGACGGCGCGACCGCCGCTCGTAGTTATGCCGTGGGAGAGCAACATTGCGAGCGATCGAGCGGGTCGAAGTCGGTGGGCCGTACTTTGAGGACTTCGTCGTCGGCCAAATGTTTGACGACGCGCCCGCGTTGACGCTGACTCCGGGCCACGCAGCTCTGCACCAGGCACTAACGGGAGATCGTCTGCGGCTGGCGCTGGACGCGGAGTTGAGTCGCGCCGTCACCGGCACGGAGCGCCAGGTCGCCCATCCCAACCTCGTCTGCGACGTAGCGATCGGGCAGTCGACCGGACCGACCCAACGCGTCGTCGGCAACCTTTTCTACCGCGGCCTCGTCTTGCTCTCGCCGGTGTTCCTCGCTGACACCCTCCACACGCGCACGTGGGTGGTCGCGCTGAAGCAGAACCGGGTGCGCGAAGGGCGGCCGGCCACCGGTCTCGTGGCGCTACGGATACAGACCGAGAACCAACGCAGCGAGCCGGTGCTCGACTTCTGGCGTTGCCCGATGATCCCGCTGCGCGGGCCGACCGGCGAGACGGGCCACGACGACCAATTCGTGGCCATCCCGGAGGAACTCGACCGAGAGAGCGTCCGTCGCGCGGTTCCGGCGGGCTGGCGTCTGCAGGAGCTCCGCGACCGCGTCGGCGGCGAGCACTTCGAAGACGTGAGCGAAGGAACGATCTGGGAGATTGAAGGCCGCGACACGGTCACGGCCGCGCCCGAGCTCGTCCGCCTGACGCTCAACCTCGCTGCAGCGCATTCGGACGCGGGCGCGACGCCGAGCGGCAAACGGCTCGTCTACGGCGGGCACACGATCTCGATCGCCGCTGCGCACACGACGCGAGCCCTGCCCAACCTCGCGACGATCGTCGCATGGCACGGCTGCGATCACCTCGGCCCCGTCTTCGAAGGCGATGTCCTTCGCACCGAGCTGACCCTCGAGTCAAAGGAGCCGCTGCAACAAGGGGGCTTGCTCGACCTTCGCGCGATCGTGTGGGCCGAGCGCGACAGCGACGGCGAGAGCGTGGAGATCGAGGTGCTGGACTGGCGCTTCGTTGGGGTAATGGCATGACCGGGATCCTCAACGGCATGCGGGTGGTGGAGGGCTCGGCGTTCGTCGCAGCGCCGCTCGGCGGGATGACGCTCGCCCAACTAGGGGCAGACGTGATCCGCTTCGACCCAATCGGCGGAGGGCTCGACCGCAACCGCTGGCCGGTGACCGAGAACGGGAGGAGCCTGTTCTGGGCGGGTCTGAACAAGGGCAAGCGCTCGATCCAGATCGACCTTCGCTCCTCGCGCGGGCGAGAGCTTGTTGCCGAGCTCGTGAGCGCTCCCGGGCCAGACGCGGGACTGTTCCTCACGAACTTTCCTCTGCGCGGCTGGCTCGACGCGGCCACGCTGGCAACGCGCCGGCCAGATCTGATCACGGTCAACATCATCGGGAACTACGACGGATCCTCGGCTGTCGACTACACCGTCAATCCGGCCACCGGCTTTCCTTGGGCGACAGGGCCCAGGCACCTGTCGGTCCCGTTCAACCATCTGCTTCCGGCGTGGGACGCGATCACGGGCACGCTCGCCGCGACAGGCCTGCTCGCCGCTGAGCGCCACCGGCGGGTGACGGGTGAGGGGCAGGTCGTGCGCGTCGCGCTGTCCGATGTTGCCCTGGCGATGGTCGGCAACCTCGGCAAGATCGCCGAAGCCCAGATCAACCGCACCGAGCGCCCGAAGGACGGGAACTACCTCTATGGCGCCTTCGGTCGCGACTTCCTGACCAAGGAGGGCCGGAGGATCATGATCGTCGCTCTGACTCTGCGCCAATGGCAGAACCTCGTCGAGGCGACCGGGCTCGGCGACGTCTTCGCGACCTGCGAGCAAATGATGGGCATAGACCTAAGAAAGGAGGGTGATCGGTTCGCGGCGCGCGAAGTGATCGGGGCGCTCTTGAAGCCGTGGGTCTCCGTACGCACTCTCGATCAGATCCGCGAGATCTTCGAAGCCCACGGCGTCTGCTGGGGTCCGTACTGGACCTTCATGGAGCTCCTCGAGAACGACGATCGCTGCTCCCCGGCCAACCCGATGTTCCAGGAGGTCGAGCAGCCTGGGATCGGCACGTACCTGATGCCGAGCTCGCCGCTGCGCTTCGACGCATGCGAGCGGCTGCCGGCTAGGCGGTCGCCGCAGCTGGGGGAGCACACCGACGAAGTGCTCGCCGACGTGCTCGGAATGACCGACACCGAGATCGGTCGGCTTTACGAGGACGGCATCGTCGGCGGCCCGGTCCAGGTCGCCTGATCTGAGCAGAAGCGCGACGAGCGGCGGCGGCGAACTCCTCGATCCCATAGGGTCCGAGCTCGCGCCCGTGCCCGGACAGCTTGTAGCCGCCGAACGGAGCCAGCGGGTTGAACGCGGCGCCGTCAATCTCGACCTGACCGGTCCGAAGCCGCCGGGCGACCGCCTTGGCTCGCTCCTCGGAGGCCGAGTAGACGCCGCCCGCGAGGCCGTACTGCGTGTCGTTGGCGATCGCAATCGCATCGCCTCGGTGTCGTAGGGCTGGATCACGAGCACGGGACCGAAGATCTCCTCCTGGGCGATCACCATCTCGGGCCGCACGTCGCTGAAGACAGTGGGCCTGACGTAGTACCCGGAGTCCGCGCGACCTTCTTCACGTTGGCGGCCGCGACCTCGCTGACGCGCCGGCCGGCGCGCGTCGAGCCGGTGAACGACACCATGTCAATGCCCTCGTGCGCGGCGATCGCCTCGCCGACCACCGGGCCGAAACCGGTGACCAGGTTCAGGACTCCCGCCGGGACCCCGACCTCGTCGAAGATCTCGGCCAGGACGAAGGCGTTCAGCGGTGTCACCTCGCTCGGCTTGAGCACGACCGTGCACCCGGCCGCCATCGTAGGCGCGACCTTCGCGGCGATCTGATGCAGCGGGTAGTTCCAGGGGGTGATCGCGCCGACCACGCCCACCGGCTCGCGGAGGATCAGTGAGTTGCCGATCGGCTGCTCCCAAGCCCGGAAGCTAATGGTTCCGGGCCATCTGTCGATACCCATCCCATGGGCTGCTGAGTCAGGCGCCCGCGGACAGGCCCCCCGCCCGCGGACAGGCCGTCCCAAACAGGCCGCCCATTAGACGATGGAGATCGGCATGAGCAGGATCCCGCGTTCTCACGGACGCCGCATCGCCCTGAAGCTCAACGCGACCGCCATCGTGATCGTGGCGTGCGCGTTGCTGGCGGGGGTTCCGACCTGGTCAAACCTGAATGCGACAGCCACCAGTGCCCAGAACTCGTTCTCGGCGGCGGCCGTGACCGCCACATCCCACGTGCTGAGCCTTACCGCCGCGACGGGCGCCTATCTCAGCGCCGGCAACCTCTACTACAACAGCAACGTGAGCGGCTCGTTCAAGCTGGTGGACGCATTCACCGCCAGCTCGGGGCCGGCGTCGGTCACCTACCCAGCGCTCGGGCAGTCGGGCTGGACGCACGGCAGTAGCGAGACGGTCTCGACGCCCGCAGGTGGCCCGTACACCTCGAGCGCCTTCTCATGGAATGCGCACCCCAACAGTCCAGCGGGCTACACCATTACCGGCTTGGACAACTCGGGCAACAGCAGCAACACCACGGTGACGTTCATCAGCGACCAGTCGCCGCCGTCGGGCGGCAGCATCTCCTACCCTACGGGCCTCGTGATCGTGCCGTCCATCCCGATCACCACGGCCAACGGCACCGATTCGCAGTCGGGCGTGAACGCTGCCTCGGGGGTCATCAACCGCGATGAGATACCGCTGACCACCTCCACCGACGCATGTCAGGGGTCATTCCCCAACACCTTCGCGACGACCATCACCCTCGTGGCCGGCGCCGACACGTCGGCCACGAACGGCCACTGCTATCAATACCGATACGCGGTGTCAGACAACGTCGGCAACGTCCGTACCTACACGCCGAGCTCCCAGTCGCCCGTCAAGGTGGACACGACACCCAAGGTCACCGCGATCACGTCACTGCAGTCCAACGGCAGCGCCGGCGACGGCCGGCTGCAACTCGGCGACCAGCTTGTGCTGACCTTCAACGAGAACCTCGCGTCCGCGACCGTGCCCACGGCGTTTGCCTCAGCCACGGAAGACCGCCAAGGCAACAACGCCGTGACGCTGACAATCCCCGGCATCACCAACGGAGCGATCAGCACCGGCAGCGGCAGCTATCTCTCAGGCCAGGGCAGCGGAACCGCAACGTTCAACGGTACGGTCGCGCTGGTCAACAACGGCGCGAGCACCACGGTGACGATCAAGGTCACCAGCCTGAGCGGCGCCACCGCGGCGAGCAATGGCACGCTGCCGTTCGTGACCGCCCCCACGATCAAGGGCATAGACGGGACCGGGGCATCCGGCACCTTCACACCGAGCGGCGGCTTCCGCCTGTTCTGAGATTCGCCACGGCCAGGCTGAGGCAAGGCTGCGGATCACTGTAGCTCACGGATCGTCACCTGCCGCACGGCCCGCGGCGTAAGCTGAACCCGCAGTGTTGTCGTCGACAGATCTTGAGGCCGCAGGCCGGTATGCAGCCCGCTGATCTGGGCCCCTCCGCGGCGGTTGCGCCCGCGCCTGGCAAAGGCGGGATGCCGGATCGGCTCAACCCGCGGCATCTCCTTGTCAGGGTGGCCGAGATCGCGGTCGTGATCGCGCTGGTCGTGATCGCGATCAACGCGCTGCCGGGGCTCGACGAGGTGCGTGCCCGCCTCCGCGGCGCCGATCCGGTCTGGATCGTCGCGCTGGCGCTGGCCGAGGCCGGATCCTGCGCGGGATACCTGCTCGTGTTCCGCTCCACGTTCTGCGCGCAGATGCCGTGGGGCCTGAGCTACGACATCGCGATGGCCGAGCTGGCCGCGAACTCGCTGTTGCCGGCCGGCGGCGCGGGTGGCCTTGCCCTCGGCGTGTGGGCGCTCCGCCAGGCCGGGATGCCGACCGGTCACATCGCGCGGAGGACCGTTGCGTTCTTCGTCGTCACCAGCGCTGCGAACTTCTTCGCGCTCATCCTGGTCGGCATCGGCGTGTTCGCCGGGATCCTCGCGGGCCGCGGCTCGGCGGCGCTCACGCTCGTCCCGGCGCTGATCACCGCCCTCGGGGCGCTGCTGGTGGGACTGAGCCCGCGGCTGTTGCGCGCGCTCGGGGAGCGAGGCTCCGGAGGCAGCGGCGAGGGCGTAGGCGAGCGGGTGAGCCGCGCGGTGCGTGCGTGGCTGACGGCCGGCGCCGACGGAGTGGATCAGGCGCTCGCGCTCCTGCGCCTGCACAGCTTCGGCGTGATCGTGGGCTCCTTCGCGTACATGGCGTTCGATATCGCTGCGCTCGGGTTCGGCTTCGCCGCCGTCGGGCAGGTGCCCGCGCTCGGCACCCTCGTGCTCGGATACCTGATCGGCCAGCTCGGCAATCTCGTGCCCCTGCCCGGCGGGATTGGCGGCACCGAGGGGGCATTGATCGGCGTGTTCGCGCTCTACGGCGTCAACGTCTCGGATGCCGCGGCGGCCGTGCTCGTGTACCGCCTGTTCCAGCTGGCCGTGCCGGCACTGCTCGGGGCGCCGGCCTTCGTCCTGCTCCGACGCAGGCTGATGCGAGCCGATCAGCCGGCGCTCGTCTGCGCCCCGCTGGCCACCGATCTGGCGCAGCTCCCCGCCGCGTAGCTCGGCTAGTCGGAGGAACTCGTCTGCCCCGGATCATCGGCCTGGTGGCCTGCGACTTGATCGGTGACGCCGGGTTTCGCCGGCGGCCGGCGCCGACCCGTAGGCAGCGAGAAACACGCGCACGCCGCCGTCGGCGTAGCGGTCGAGATCGGCGCCGTCGTGAGGGCGATTCTGGCCCAGGAGCATCGCCTGATTGAGCGGGATCGACATGATCAGCCAATTGAACTGCTCGGCGGCGAGGCGACGGTCGTCCAGTTGCAGCACGCCGCGCTCAGGCATCGCAGGGCCAGCAGGCGGGGCTGGATCACTCGGGCCAGCAGCCGGCGGGCCAGAAGGCTGCTCATCGAACCTTCGCCCAGGGTACTGGACGGTCCAGTTCATGCTCGTCGTCGGCGCTGATCGAGGACATCGGGATGCACCGGGCTGAGCCGGCCCCGGGATCGGTCTCCGGGCACCGGCGCCCATCCTCCCGTTCACCCGATTTGGACGAGGTCACGGGATCGGCGTCGTGATCTGCTGTCATTGGCGCGACTCCGTCGCGCCCGCGAGAGACCAATCGAAAGGCTTCGAGATGGCGCACAGCGAGCACGAGCCGGCGCCAGGGGGAGGGGAGACCCTGTCGGCGCGCCTCCGGCTCTTCGTGCGGGCTGTGCGGGATGGCGACGAGTCGATGGTCGAGGAGACGGTCGTCCGCCTGAGCCAGTCGCGTCGTCTGTTCGCTCCGCTGGCGCTGGTGGTCGGGGGCTTCGCGATGCTGTTCAACGGGGTCAAGCTGCTGTTCACGAACTGGCGGCTGACGCTCGTGCAGATCCTGCCGGCGATGTGGATCTGGCTCGCCATGTACGACCTGAAGGCGCACGTTCTGCGCGGCAAGACCTTTCACGTGTTCACGGGCCCCGTGCTGATCCCGCTCGTGCTGGCGATCACCGCGATCACCGCCGCCAGCTTCTTCCTCAACGCCGTATTCGGGTTCGCGATCGTCCAGCCGGGCGTGCCTCAGGTCCGGCCGGCGGTGGCCAGGGCGCGGAGGCACCTCGGGGTGATCCTCGGCTCCGGCGCGGTGGTGGGATTGATGCTCGCCTTCTCGACGGTGATCGTCACCCGCTGGGGCCGCCCGTGGTTCGGGATCTCGCTGAGCATCGTGGTGGGCGTGATGATGGTGTGCTACGTCGCCATCCCGTCTCGCCTGATCGGGGTCAAGCCGGCCTCATCGAGGCGCGACAAGCTGGCTGCGGCCGCCGTCGGCGGGGCGCTGGGAGCGGTGGTCTGCACGCCGCCCTACGTGCTCGGCCGCGTCGGCATCCTGATGCTCGGCTCCCCGTCGCTGGTGATCCCGGGCGTCGTGCTCCTGGTCGTCGGGCTCACGCTGCAGGCCGGCGCCACCGGCGCGGTCAAGACGGTGAAGATGACCGCCAAGCTGCTCCCGGCGGAGGGTGCGAATGATGGCCACACGGGAGCCTCCGGTGATCCGCCCGGGGCTGCCGAGGCGCAGCCGCAACCGGCGCAGACGCCTCAGCTGCCGTCGGGATAGCCCGGCTCGGCTTCGCCCGCCCGCTCGTCGCGGTCGGTCCTTGCGCCACCTGCGCCACTCGTCGGGCCTCGCCGCGGGCGGAGAAGTACATCCGATCAGGGCTGGAGAGCCGGACCGTCCTCCCGGCCACGGAGAGATCGACCGGCTCGCTGAGCTCAGCGGGGGCCATCGCCGCGCCACGATACGGCTACGGCCCCGGCGCTGCAGGTCTCCGGTCGCTCGGGGGTCAAGATCGACGAGGGGGGTGGCGCTCGCCCGCCTAGGGTGCCTGGCCGCCCGATCTGTCGGTGGTAGTTGCGGATGGCCGCGACGTGGCATAGGGTCCTGCGCGCAATGAGCCCCAACCCCACGGTCGGCCGCCGCCAGGTGGGCATCGGGCCCACGACCGCGGCCGAGCAGCTGCAGAAGGCATTCCCGCCGACGGTTCCCGTCCAGCCGCTCCCGGCCGGGCAGGGCGGACGGGCCAAGGCGGCCCACCTCGGCGTCGCGGAGAGCAAGCCGCTCACCTTCTTCGTCGTCGGCGACCACGGAGGGATCAGCGATCCGAGCCCACAGAACGCGGTGACGCTGGCGATGGAGGCGCAGAAGCTGCCCGCGTTCGTCTACAGCGTCGGTGACGTCGTCTACTTCAACGCCGACGCGCCGGAGTGGCACCCGCAGTTCTACGAGGCCTACGCGCACCTGGCCGTGCCGTTTCTGAGCATCCCCGGCAACCACGACGGGGACACGACCGATGACCCGAAGCGCACGCCGCTCGATACGTGGATGGCGAACTTCTGCGCCGCCAAGCCCGCGCTGCCGCCGGGCAACGAGGAGTACGGCCGCGACGTGCAGACCCAGCCCTACTGCGACTGGACGCTGCAGTCCCAAGCGGTGACGATCATCGGCGTGTACTCGAACGTGCCGTCGGGCGGGCAACTGGAGCAGTCGCAGATCGACTGGCTGGCGAGCGAGCTGAAGGCCGCCGACCCGAAGCTGCCCGTGATCGTCACCCTGCATCACCCGCCGTACAGCGTCGATGCGCATCACGGGGGGTCGCAGAAGATGGGCACCGCGCTCGATTCGGCCTTCAAGACCTCGGGACGGCTGCCGCAGCTCGTGATCTCGGGACACGTCCACGACTACCAGCGCTTCACCCGCTCGAACCTGGCGCAGCCGATCCCGTACATCGTGATCGGCAACTCCGGCTATCACAACCTGCACCGACTCGCCCCGGGCTCCAACCCGGGCCAGCAGCTCGCCCCCGGCGTGACCTTCGAGTACGGAGACGACTCGGAATACGGGTTCCTGAAGCTGACCGTCGACGGCGCCAAGATCAGCGGCGAGTACGTCGGGGTGACGCCCGGAACGACCTCGAACGCGCCGCCGAAGGTCACGCCCCGCAAGGACACGTTCTGAGGCCGGCGCGATCGGAGCCTTGAGTCAGCGCCCAGGTCGTCGCTGGCCTCGGAGCAGGTGTGGGACACGCTTCAGTCGCCGAGCGCCTTGATCGCCGTCAGGCCGCTTACGCCAGCACCGATCACGCGGACACCGGGACTCGACGACAGGCGGTAGTGCAGAACCACTTTGTCAGCCGGGCCTGGAACTTCGGTGCCCGGCGCGCGACAATCCGGCCCAGCGAACAGCCGCCCACAGGAGGGGTGATGAGCACCGATTACACGCTCTCGTATGGGACGCACGCCACGCCGGACCAGGGACGCTGCGCGATGGAGTGGGTCAGCCATCTGGCCGGCGAGCCCCACAACGATCAGCCGGCGTGCGTGAGCCCGGTGCTGCGGGCGTTCTGCATCGCGTTGAACGACGGGCTCGAAGATGTGCCCCGTCAGCGGCTGCGACCGTACCTCGCGCGCACCATCGGCACTGCGGACGACGGCGCCGACTCGGCGCGCGCGTGGATGGCGATGGACTGGCTGATCCGGACCTACGCGCCGACCTGGCTCGCGGCCGCGGGCGTGACCGATGCCGCCGATCGTCTGTGGTCGCTGGCCGAGGTGTCGGCCCCCGGGGATCTGGCCGCCGCGCTGGAGGCACTGCGCTTTGCTCGCCAGCGGGCGCGTCTGGGCTGGGGCACGGGTCCGGTCACGTGGCTGGCCCCGGGCGTGGCGGCGCGTGCGGCTGCGCGCGAGATGGCGTGGGCGACGGCCGCGGCTGCCGCGTGGGCGGCCGCTCGGGCGGGCGTCGGCGAGATCTCCGGCGACCGTGCGCGCGCTGCGGCACGCGCCGCGGCCGGGGACGCGGCGGCCACCGTGGCGCGAGCGGCGCGCGCTGGGGTGGGCCGAGCCGCCGCGCGCCAGGCCGCCCGGGCCGCGCTCGAGCCCACCCTCGAGGAGTTGCAGCGCTCCGCTCTGGGGCTGCTGGACCGGATGCTGCCGACGGTGCCGCTCGTCGCTCCGGTGACAGCGGACGCCGAGCGGGCGTGTTCCGATCCGGAGGCGGTGCCGGTCTTGTAGCCTGGAAGCCGCGGCTCGGGCAGTGACCGGCAGGCCCCCGCTCGGTCAGCGATCACGCTGGCAGCAGCGAGGTTCAGCGCTGCGCCGGGTGTGCGGCTGGGACGAACAGCTCGCCGAGCCAATCACGCTCCGTTGTGCCACGCGCCTCAGACGGCGCGCAGATGCTGGAACGGGCGACCGTCGCGCAGTTCTCTGACGACCGCCTCGACCAGGCCGTCGGCGTGCAGCGTGCGGCCGTCGGTGACGGCGGCGACGATCGCGCGCTTGCTCTGGATCAGACGCGCCATCGTCTCGTCGATTGTCTCGGCCGCCAGCAGATACCAGGCCGTGACCGCGTCGCGCTGCCCGATCCGGTGACAGCGGTCCTCGGCCTGATCGTGCATCGCCGGGGTCCATTCGAGCTCGAGGAAGGCCACGTTGGAGGCGCGGGTGAGCGTGATGCCCTGGGCCGCCACGCGGGTGGCGGCGACGATCAGGGGTGGGCCGTGCTCGTCCTGGAAGGCCGCGATCGCCGCCTCGCGGTCGGGCAGCGAATCGCTGCCGAGCAGGTGCAACGCGCCGGAGAACCGGGCCAGCACGGTCTGCTGCACCTCGACGTGGCGAGCGAACACGACCAGCGGCTCGCCGGAGGCGAGGAAGTCGTCGATCCAGGCCAGGGCCGCGGCCAGCTTCCCGCGCGCGGCGAGGCGCTGGAGGGTCCCCAGCTGCGCCAGGCGTTCGGCGCGCAGCGTCGCCGCGATGCGCACGTTCAGCTCGGAGAGGTCGAGTGGCTGTGAGCGCAGCCACTCGATCACGTCCTGCTCCGCCAGGCGATACTCGGGCGCGTTGGTCAGCGCCACCGGCACCACCACCTGCCGCTTGGCGGGCAGCTGCGGAAGCACCTCGGACTTCAGGCGGCGAACGAAGCACCGGCGTCGCAGGTGCCAGTGCAGACGCTCCTCGCTCAGCTCCCCGCGGAACTGGCGCGAGAACCGCGCGCCCGATCCGAAGTCCTCGAGCCGGCCGATCACCCGCAGCTGCGCGATCAGCTCGTCGGCGTGGTTGAGCACCGGTGTGCCCGTCAGCGCGAGGCGCAGCCCGTCGGCGGCGACCGCACCGGCCAGCCGGCGCACCGCATGGGTGCGCTTGGCCCGCGGGCTCTTGCAGTAGTGGGACTCGTCGACGACGATGGCCCGCGGCCGGCTCCGGGCCAGAGCCTCGCGGTGGGCGCCGACGATCTCGTAGTTGAGGATCGTGATCTCACCGCTGGGCGGGACAGCCGAGCGCCCCTCGACGACCGCCACCGAGCGGTGCGGAAGCCATCGTGTGGCCTCCCGCTGCCAGCCCAGCTTCATCGCGGCCGGGCACACGACGATCGCCGGGTAGGCGCCGTCGGCCTCGATCGCCGCCAGCGCCTCGACGGTCTTGCCGAGCCCCTGCTCATCGGCGAGGAACGCGCGCCGGGCATCCAGCACGTAGCGGACGCCGGCCCACTGGAACGGCGCCAGCTCGCCGCACAGCACCGAGGCCGCGGGCTCGATCGGATCCGCGTGGTCGGAGCGCGACCGCCGGATCGCCGCCGCCGCTTCGCGGCGCTCGGCCAGCAGCGCCTCCATCGCCTCAGCCGCGCCCGCGGTCAGCTCCACCTCGTGGCCGGCGACGAACGCGTCCAGGTCCTCGGCCACCCAGGGGTCCAGCGGCATGGTGCGTCCGCCCTCAGCACCGGGAAGCCGCTCGAACGCCGTCCCGGCGTCCGGATCCCACACCACCTCCAGGCGCAGCTCCTCGCCATGCACGCCGCGGGCCAGGACGAGCTGGGCCGGAGGCGGCGAATGACCGAGCTCGACGATCGACGTGCAGCGCTCCGCGGCCATGTCCAGGCGCGCGGAGCGCAGCGCGCGGAGCTCCTCGGCCCCGGCCTTGGTCAGCGGCACCAGGAGCTTGCCCTGATGCTCGATCGCGCCCACTCGCAGTGCCTCCGGAACCTGGCCGGCGCGGGTGTCGAGCACCCACCAGCCGCGGCCGTCGTAGCGGGTTGTGCGCACGTAGCCGATCCAGCGCCGCTCGATGCCGGCCAGCCACGTCAGCACATCGCGTCCGGCGGTCAGCTCGGGATGCCGCTCGAGCACCTCGGCGACCTTCATCCCGGCCCAGTCCCCTGCCGGCGCCGACCACTCGCGCGCGTCCCAGTCGAAGCGCCGGTTGGGGATCGTGCGCACCATCTCGACCAGGCCGCGGTCGTAGGGAAACGCCAGCACCACCAGCGGCTCGCCCTCCCGGTCGTGGCGCAGCTCGACGTTGGGGCGATTGGGGACGAGCTCCATCAGCAGCTCAAAGCTAGCGGTCCGAAGGGACGGGCAGGGCCGCCCAGCACCGGTCCGCTCGGCGTCTGATCCGGCTGAGGTTCAGCCCGACCACCACGCGGTGAGCACGCGCCGCCAGTTCTCCCAGGCGATCGCGTCGATCTCCTGCCGCGTGAACCCGGCGCCGGCCAATGCGGCCAGGAGCCGCGGCATCCCCGCCGCATCGCCGAGCGCGGCTGGAATCGTGGCTCCGTCGAAGTCCGAGCCGAGGGCCACGTGCTCCACGCCGATGCGGTCGGCCACGTAGCGGGCGTGGGCAGCGATCAGGTCGAGCGGAGTGTCGGCGTCATCGCCGAAGTCGGCGCGTAGGAACAGGCACGCGAACACGATCCCGACCAGGCCGCCTGAGCGGCCGATCGCGTCGAGCTGCGCATCGGTCAGGTTGCGCGAGGCGGCACACAGCGCGTGCGCTGCGGAGTGGCTGGCCACCAGTGGTCCGGCATCCAGCCGCGCCACGTCCCAGAACCCCGCCTCGTTCAGGTGGCTGAGGTCGACCAGGATCCCCAGCTCCGCGCAGCGCTGCACCAGCCGGCGGCCGGCGGCCGTGAGCCCGGCCCCGGTGTCGGGCGAGGAGGGGAATATGAACGGGACCCCGTGGGCGAACGCGTTGGGCCGGCTCCAGACCGGGCCGAGCGACCGCAGCCCGGCCGCGTACCAGGTCTCGAGCGCCTCGAGCTCGGGATCAATCGCCTCGGCCCCCTCGAGATGCAGCACGGCCGCCGGTGGTCCGGCGTCGTCCCGAGCCGCGTCGAGGTCGGCGATCCGGCGGGCGATGCGCATCTGCGCTCGGCGCTCGAGCGCCAACAGCCTCCCGGCCGCGGCGGTGGCGTGGGCCGAGGCTCGCGGTTGCGGCACCGCCGACGCGAGGGCGAACTCGAGCACTCCGTCGTCACGGGCCACGGCCCGCTTGCGCTCCCGCGCCGATGGGGTGAACACGGCAAAGATCCCGCCGCGCATCCCTCCCGCACGCATCCGCGGCAGATCGAGGTGGCCACCGGAACGCCCGCCGGCGATCCCGCCGTGATCGGCCCGGGTCAGCGCATCGTTGTGGCCATCGAAGACAGGGACCACGTGCTCACGCTAGCCAATCGGCGCGGCGGCCACAGGCTCGGCGGAGCGTTGCTCGAATTCGGTCGGCGGCGAGAGCCGCCTCGGCCGGCCGGTGTGATACCCCTGCGCGAAGTCCACGCCGAGCTCACGCACGACCGCGAGCGTTGCGGCGTCCTCGACGCCCTCCGCGATCGTCCGCTTCCCCAGGCTGCGCGTCACGTCGACGATCGAGGAGACCACGTGCTGGTCGGTCTCGCTCGAGGCCAGATCCTTGATGAACTCCATGTCGATCTTCACGTACCGGGCCGGGAGGTGCTTGAGGTACGTGAACGACGCGAACCCGGTCCCGAAGTCGTCGATCGCGAGGTCGCACCCGAGCCCGGTGAGCTCGCCCGCGAACGCGCGGGCCTCGGCCAGGTTCGTGACCGCCGCCGTCTCGGTGATCTCGAACACGAGGTTCGCGGGATCGAGCCCAGGGGCGATCGCCTCGCGCACCGTCCGCACGAGCTGGGTGTCTCCGATCGAGTGGGCCGAGAGGTTCACGGCGACGCGCTGACCCGCCTGGGCGAACCCGATCGCCTGCGTCAGGACCCACCGGTCGATCTCCTTGATCAGTCCGAAGCGCTCCGCCGACGGCAGGAAGGCGCCCGGCCCGATCAACCTCCCGTCGTCGCTGAGCAGGCGGATCAGCAGTTCGATGTAGCTCTGCCTGCCGGTGGCGAGATCGACGATCGGCTGGCCGAACAGCACGAACCGCCCCTCTTGCAGAGCGGTTCGGACCTGCTGGACCCAGCTCATGTCGGCTCCGGGCTGACCCCGGTAGACGGCGACCCGGTTGCCGCCGCCCTCCTTGGCCTCGTGCAGCGCGATGTCAGCAGCTGCCAGCACGTCGTCGCCGAGCAGCGAGGTGCCCTGCCTGAACGGAGCGATTCCGATGCTGACCGAGATCGGCGTCCCCGGGGCGCACTCGGCAGCCCGCATGCGCAGCGCCTCGCCGATGCCGACCGCGTCCAGCTCCTCGATCCCGGGCAACACTGCGGCGAACTCGTCCCCACCGCAGCGCGCCACGACATAGGTGGCGCGCAGCTCGTCGGACAGGGCTGTGGCGATTGCCCTGAGCAGGTCATCACCCGCTGATTGGCCGAAGGAATCGTTGTAGAACCCGAACCCGTCGACGTCGACGAGCAGGAGCACCCCGGCGCGATCTGTCGGGTGCCGAAGCTCGCGGTCCATCTCGTCGATCAGCCGCCGCCGGTTGAACAGCCCGGTCACCGGGTCGTGGTCGGATAGGTGCTGCACGCGTGCCTCGAACGCCCGCAGCTCCGTCAGATCCTGGCAGACCGCGCGCACTCGCGCGGGTTCGTCGTGCTCAAACAGGGAGTCACCGTGTATCAGCAGCAGCCGGACAGCACCGTCCGGCCGCACAATTCGGTGCTCGTATCGGAACGGCCCCGAAATGCGGAGCTCATCGCGAATCCTCTGGGCCACCTCATCGCGGTCGCCCGGATGGACCCGGGCCAGGTAGCCGTCGAGGGTCGAGTCGAACTCCTCCCATCGCAGCCCCAAGATCCGCAGCGTCTCAGCCGAGACCGCCAACCGGTTGTCTGCCACGTCCCATTCCAGCGAGCCGATATGGGCGATGGCCTGGGCCTCGGAGAGCCGCTGCTCGCTCTCCTTCAGCGCTCGTTGGGAGCTCTCGCTCCGCCGCAGCGCGATCTCGAGGTCGTGACGGCTGGCGAGCAGCGCGCGGTGGCGCCGGTCCTGGTTGACCGACTGCCCGTAGCTCATCGCCGCCGTCGCCGCCAGCGACGCCAGGACGAGCGCTGCTCTGGCTGGCTCCTGCCCATACGCGAGCGCCAGCGCCGCGTAGCCGATCAGGCACACACTCGAGAGGGTCGCCACCGTTGACCGCGGTTCGGAGTACCCCATGACCACCAGCAGCGCGAACAGCAGCAAGACGAATGGGCTCTGCGGCCCGCCGTCGAGCATGACCGCCGCCAGAACGGCGGCGAAGTCGAACGCCCACCAGCCGATCGCGACGGCGGGGCGCAAGCGCGAGCGCACGATCCGCGGCCAGGGCAGAGCGAGCATCGCCAAGCTGAACGCGAGCACCAGCAAGCCCAGGGCGATGAGCGCGATGCGGCTCTGGGGCCGCGCAGCGAAGGCGGCGTAACCGAACGCCACGAGGCACATCAGTGCCGTCGTCCACACCGGCGCCGGGACCGTGTCGAGGCGGAACTGGAGCTCGATCGGGTCCAGCTCGGAATCGGACGGCGACCCGCCCGGCTGCCTGCCCGGGCTGGGAAGGGCCGCGTGGGCCTCGCTTCCCGCGCCCGCAGGCCGGGCTGCGGCGCGCCTTCCGAGGGCAGCTGTGTCCCCGCCGACCGAGGTGCCTGCCGCGACGACCCGGTCGCGACCGCTTCGCTTGGCCTCGTACATGGCCAGGTCGGCGCGTTTCAGCAGCGCATCGTGGCTCTGGCCGTGGCCCGGGAACGCTGCCACGCCGATCGAGCAGGTCATCCCGGCTCCGTCGATCGCGGCGAATCGGTGTTGCGTAACCTCCTCGCGGATGCGCTCGGCCGTCTCGATGGCCTCCGGCAGGTCGGTGTCCGGCAGCACGGCGATGAACTCCTCGCCACCCCAGCGTCCGATCGTGTCGATTCTCCGCAGCGCGCCGGTGACGACCTCGCAGAACTCGCTCAGGGTGCGATCGCCGGCGTCGTGGCCGTAGCGGTCGTTGATCGACTTGAAGAAGTCCAGATCGATGAACAGGATGCCGAGACCACGGTCGTACCGCAGCGAGCGCTGAAGCTCGGTTCGCAGGACGTCGTTCAGCGCCCGGTGATTGGCGAGGCCCGTGACCTCGTCGGTCAGCGCCTGGCGCTCGCGTTCGAGAACCAGCTGGCGATTCGTCGCCAGGGATTTCAGCAGCCGCACGAACACGGCCAGCAGCGTCAGCGCCGCCAGCACGACCGCGGTGATGGTGAGGGCGTGGAAGTGATCCCAGATGACGATCGCCAGCGCGCCGAGTGCGAACACGGCCAGCGGTCCTGACGTCGACCACTTGCCGGAGGCCCGCTTGAGCCGGGTCGGAACCGGACGCCAGGCGGCGAGGCCCATGGCCAGGAAGCCGAACGTCCACAGTGAGTCCAGTGGAGTGGCGATCAGATAGGTCCCGGCGGCGGTCTGGTAGAGGTACACGCCGTCGGCCGCCAACGTCAGGATCAGCCCGAGGCCGAACAGCGCCCAGATGCCGCGCGGCCGCCAGCCGTTGAGCTGAAGGGCGCCGATCAGCAGCGTCAGCAGCATCAGGTCGCCGATCGGATACGCGAGGTTCGTGATCACCTGCGGGAGATCGCCGCCGGCGGTCGTCAGCACACGCGGGAACACGAGCGCCGACATGATCGTCACCACGGAGAGCGCGCCCACCAGCCAGTCGAGGACGAAACCGTGCGGGAAACGGCCCGCGGCATGGCGGATTTGCAGCAGCAATCCCACGCCCGCAAGCGGGTAGAACAGGAGATAACCGGCATCGGCCCAGGACGGCGCTGGCGGGGACCGAACGTCGGCCAGGGCAACGTTGAAGTAGCAGTCACCCGCCCCCCAGCAGAGGATCCCGGCGCCGATCAGCAGCCACGCCACCCGCTCCTGCGGAACCACCGCTGCGCGCCAGAAGCACAATAGCGGGGCTGCGAGGACGGCCGCGTCGCCGGTCCAGTTCGCCGCGTCGCTGCTTCCAAGCGATGGATCGATCGTCAAGCCAAGGGACACCAA
>JADGPN010000605.1 GCA_017882465.1 Solirubrobacteraceae bacterium | reverse complement strand
GTAGCGGCTTCTTGGTTCGTTCTTGCGCATGAAGACGAGCCAGGACACCATTGACATCACCTGGTTCCCGTCCGAGACGAAGTGCGTGCTGCCGGTCCACGTTCCGCCGGCCTGCTCGCCCAGCTCTTTGATGTCGCCAAGGTTGCCCTTGTAGTAGCGGCGCGAGACCGAAACGGCCGCGAATGGCTTGCTGTCGAGGACGGACTTCGCGGCGGGGGAGTGAAGGTAGGAGCGCACCGGCATGCACGTGGTCAACCACGAGGTCGGCGATCCGAACACGATGAGGGCGTAGTCCCCCTGCTGCGCCTCGGGCGGGATCGTGATGTCGCCGGTCTTGCGTCGCCTCTGAGCCGGCAGCATTCCGACGATGTTCCAGATCGGCCAGGACATCGGCAGCTTCGAGAATCGCCCGCCATAGTGCGGGTCGGGGAACTCGAGCACGGACTTCGTCACGGCGCACCCGCGCGCCGTCAGCTCCTCCGCCATCGCGTCGACAACCATGCCGGTCTGCTTCGTGAAGGTGTAGTAGACGAATAGGACCGTCGGCCTATGCTCATCCATCGTTATCTCCTTTTCGTGTTGTCCTACTCGGGCGCCGGCAGGCCGACCTCGTGGATGACGACTCTGTCCTTAGCGTGGTCGGTCAACGTACGAGCGGCCACGACCGCCTCGGTCGCGCCGTGCCCTGCGTGGTAGCGGGTTTTCGGCTTACTCGCGGTCAGCGCGTGCGCGATCGCCTTGGCCAGATCGTCGGGCGGCGCGGCGGAGTCGGGCGACTTCTCGACCACCTTTCGGATCGCCGCAAACTGGGCGTCGTACTCGTCGTGACCCCGCTCGTGCAGCGCGTCGAGAGCCCGGTCGAGCTCGACCAGGGTCTTCCCGAAGATCGGCGTCAGCGTCACGCCGGGGTCGACGTGCGATACGGAGATCTTCCACTGGCGCAGCTCGAGGCGGAGCGCGTCGCTGAGCGCCTCAAGGCCGAACTTCGACGCACTGTATGCCCCCTGGATCGGGAGCGCGAGCAGGCCGCCGATCGAGCCGACGTTGACGATCCGCCCGCGGCCGCGACGGACCAACGGTAGGAAAGCCTGGATCACCGCGAGATGGCCGATCAGATTGACCTCGAGCTGGCGGCGGAAATCGTCGAGCGGCTGGAACTCGAGCGGCCCGGGTTTGACGATGCCGGCGTTGTTGACGAGCCCTGCCAGGCCGCGCTCGGCGACGACCTGCTCGACGATCTCCGCCGCAGCCGCGATCATCGCAGCGTCAGTGATGTCGATCATCAACGGCGTCACGGTCCCGTTCGCCACACTCCGCGCCGCCTGGGCATCCTCCTCACGCCGGACGCCGGCGAACACGTGGAACCCGAGGTTCGCGAGACGGTTCACGGTGGCGGCGCCGATCCCGGTCGATGTCCCCGTGACAACGACAGAACCACGGTCGTTGGTCTGATTCTCAGCCATCGTACGCTCCTGCTCGGGTCGGGCGCGGGAACGGCTCCGGCCGCCGGCAGGGGAGAACTGCGAGCGCCCGGGTCGAGCCGAGCTCATCAACATTGATGTCGGTCATGTCTTCCTCCGTTCGTGTGGCCCCGAGCTTCCGCGTTGACCGGGTGCCGGCGGGCAGGGCCCGGGAGAGTTCCCCGCCTCCGGTATGTCCGTGAGCGTGATCGAGACGTGCATCCGCGGCCCGGCTCAGGCACCGGGCAAACGGGCGACCTGAGCGCGTAGTTGCTCCCGGGCGATGAGCGCCTCGAGACACGCTCGCGGCTCGCGATCTCAACTTAGGCATCCGTGGATTGCGAGATTCGCGAAACACAGCCGAGGCTCGCTGCGATCGTCGGCTCCGGCCTCGTGCAGCGCTGTGAGAGTCCCGCCACGAGATCGACACGCCCCACTTCGCGGCGCGCGCGCCCACGGCCGCAACACCGCACCCCTGACGCCGCTTCGGGATGGACGGGCCGCCGTCGCGCTCGCGGGGTCTCGATCATGATCCCGTCTGTCGCTGGTCCCGCGACCGCGGTTGCTCGCTCGTCGTGCTGCGGTCGTTCGGCCCGAAACGTTCGCGGTAGAGCTCGCTAGCGGGGACGGAGAGGAGCACAGCTTGAAGCCTGCACCTTCGGCGGCGTGCGCGGGGTCAAACCCGTCGCCGTCGTCTTCGATGCCGGCGGCGAGCGTTCCGTGGTCGTGGTGCAGGCGGAGCATCACTTCTGCGTTGCGCACGGCGTGTTTTCCGATGTTCTGGATCGCCTCCAGGCACGAGAAGTACACGGCCGCCTCGGCTTCTTGCGTGCTGCGAGGCGTGGTCCCTTTCAGGGTCACGTCCATCGCTGCCCGCTCCGTCTGCGCGCGCAGCGCTTCTCGGACGCCGAACTTGGCGAGCGGCGGTGGGTCGATCCCGTGCGTTATCTGGCGCAGGGAGTCAAGCACCGCCGTGGCATGAGCGGCCAGCGCGGAGAACGTGCCGGCGGGCGCGGGCGGCGTGTCACGATCCTGCTCGGCAAGGCTGAGCTTGACGATCAGCGATACAAGCTCGTTCTGTACGCCGTCGTGCAGGTCTCGTTCCAGGCGCCGGCGCTCGTCCTCGCGAGCGAGGGCGGCACGCGCTTGTGCGATCCGCGTCGTCTGCGCTGGCTGCGAGATGCTCCTGGCGGCCATCCGCGATCGCAGTTGGCGGCGGTCGGCGCGGAGCTGTTTGACCTCGCTGGCGAGTTCGCGGTTTCGGGCCTTGAGCGCGAGGCATCGACCGCTCAACATCGTCAGCGCGTCAACGAGACCGTCGTGACTGGTCCGCTCGGGTCGCGAGATCCGGCCGGCCGGGTCACGCGCTCGACGCCCCTCAGCGATCATTGCGGTCTGTGCATCCGCGGCTAGGGCCCGGCTGCCTGTCGAATCGTCTGCCGATCTCGTGTTGGCCATCTTTCCCTCTCCAGGTCACGGATGCGCGGATTTGTTGCCTGCGACATATGATCGCCGTAGATCGCCCGCCTGTGGTCGATCCGGAATGCTGTTCACCCGGGTGATTGCGGCCCACCCGG
>JADGPN010000604.1 GCA_017882465.1 Solirubrobacteraceae bacterium | reverse complement strand
GTGGCGGCGGTGCGCAACTCGTTCAACCTGATCTTCCTGCTGTTCGCCCTGGTCGTGCCGCTCGTCACGGGGTTGTTCTTCCTCATCATCACCCTCCAGAAGGCGCGCGCCCTCACGCTGCTGCGCGCGATCGGGGCGCCCGCCGGTGTTCTCGTCCGCTCGCTGCTTGCGCAGGCGCTGATGATTATCGGAGGCGGAATCGCGCTCGGCACCGGTCTGTTCTTCCCCGTGTCGCAGGCGAAGGTCGGCAAGCTCTCCCTAAGCTTCGACCCGGCCGCCGTCCTGTTCTGGGCGGCGCTGCTGCTAACGCTCGGGCTCCTGAGCGCGCTGGTGGCCGCGCGACGGGTACTTGCGATCGACCCAATGCAGGCAACCACCGGGGGAGGCGCAGGGTGAAGCTCGCCCTGCGCGAGCTCTGGCGCCGGCCCGGCCGGTTCGTGGTCGCCACCGCGATACTGGCTCTCATCGCCCTGCTGCTGATGGTTCTCGGCGGCCTGCTCGACGGTCTGCTCGCCGGCAGCACCGGCGCGCTGCGGGCGCAGCGCGGGCAACTGATCGTCTACTCCTCGACCTCGCGGGAATCGCTCGTCCGCAGCCATATCACGCCCCCGATGCGCAAGGAGGTGGAAGGGGTCGCCGGCGTCAGCCAGGTGGCGGGGCTCGGGAGTGTCCAGGTCGGAGCGCGCGTCGGCGGCCGCGGCCCGAGGGACCTCGTTCCGGTGGTGCTGTTCGGCTACGAGCTCCCGCCAAAGAGCCTGCCCGACGCGGTGCCCGCATACGGCGAGGTCTACGCAGACGATTCCCTGCAGGCCGAAGGCGTCAAGAAGGGCGGCACGATCCGCCTCGGCCCCGCCCGGACACCGGTCCGCGTGATCGGCTTCCTGCGCGACAGCCGCTACTCCGGGCAGGGCACCCTGTGGGGCTCGCTCGCGACATGGCGCTCGGTGCTCGCAGCGAACCGGCCCGGCGAGCGCGCCGGGGAAGGCGTCGACCAGGCGCTGGTAGTACGGGTCGCCGGCGCGGACGCGAGCGGACAGGCCGGCGCGATCGATCGTGCCACCGGCGGCGCGACCAAGACGCTGACAATCCCGCAGGCGATCGACGCGCTCCCCGGCGTCACGCAGCAGCAGACGGTGTTCAACCAGATCATCGGGATCACCGTCGTCATCGCACTCGTCGTGGTGGGGCTGTTCTTCGCGCTCATCACCGTGGAGCGCATTGGCCTCTACGGAGTGCTCAAGGCGGTCGGCGCGAGCTCCGCGATTCTGTTCGCCGGCGTACTGCTTCAGGCCGTGGTTGTGACGCTGATCGCGTCGGCGATCGGCGTCACGGTGTCGCTCGCGCTGGCCGCGGCGATCCCTTCGGGCTCGATCCCGTTCGTGGCGACGCCAAGCCGCCTGCTCACGAGCACGGCGTACCTGCTGATCGCGGCGCTGCTCGGCTGCGCGTTCTCGCTTCGCCGCGTCCTGAAAGTCGACCCGGCCGCCGCGATCGGCGGAGAGCAGTAGCTCCTCGCACCCTCACACACCATCCACACATCACCGCTACCAACAACTCTTGAGACCCTCGTGACCACAACCGCCACCGACTTCGCGCTGCAGATGGAGCGCGTCTCCAAGATCTACAGCGTCGGCGACGCCGAGGTCGTCGCTCTCGACCAGGTCGACCTCACGGTCGACGCCGACGAGATCATCGCTCTCGTCGGGCCGTCGGGGTCGGGTAAGACCACCCTCTGCTCGATCGCCGGAGGCCTGCTCAAGGCGACCGACGGCTCGGTAATCGTCGGTGGACAGGACATCTCGCAATACACCCCCAAGCAGCTCACGCGATTCCGACGGGAGTCGGTCGGCTTCGTCTTCCAGACGGTCAACCTCGTGCCCTTCCTCACGGCTCGTGAGAACCTGCTCGTGGTCGATGAAATAGGCCCGCGCACGGGCCGCAGGGCCAAGGATCGAGCGGACCAGTTGCTGGGCGAGCTTGGACTCGCCGACCGCTCGAGCAACCTGCCGGCGCAACTCTCCGGGGGAGAGCGCCAGCGGGTCGCCATCGGCAGGGCCCTGATGAATGAACCCAACCTCGTCCTGTTCGACGAGCCGACCTCCGCGCTGGACACCCAGCTCGGCGACCAGGTTGTCAACCTGATCCGCCATGAGATGAAGTCCCGCGGCACCGCGGCGATCATCGTCACGCATGACGAACGGATCACCCACTACGCCGACCGAGTCGCGCGGATCGTCGATGGGCGCATCAGCGCAGTCCGATCGGCGCGCCATCTGCACCGTCACCAGGTGTGAAGAGCCTGGACAACGCGCACGACCACGATGATCGCGTAGGCGAAGCCGAGGAGATGCCTGAACCAGTTGACGCCGTGCATCAGCTCCTCATACGCCCAAATGGTCATTCCGAGGTAGGCCACGGACAGCGCATAGAGGTGTGCTTCGCCGTGCGTGAACACCGCCGCCCCACCTGCCAGGAACGCGACGATCAGCGGCAGGTTGGGGAACTGGATGATCGGAAACCGCTGCGGGAAACCAAGCGTGGTCAGACGCTTGAACGCCAACCACACACGCCACGGGAGCGCGGTCGCGGACGCACGCGGCGTAGGCGATTCAGGAGTCAGGAGCGTCTCGAATCTCTTGGAGAGCTGATCTCTGGCGAAGGTCGGAGAGCACCCTTCGCATGAGCCTGATCGCGTGGTAGCCAACCACCAGGGCGATCAGGAGAGCCACTAGCGGGTCCAGCCAGTAAGTGTCGCTGGTCGCCAGGATGATGACTCCGCTGATGGCGACGCCAACCGCCGCCGCCGCATCGGCGACGGTGTCCAGCATCACCGACTCCATGTTGAGATCGCCCTCCACGTTCCCCAGGATGAAGGCGCAGACGATCATGGCGCTGGCTGCCATCGCACTTACGATCACAACCGGCAGGCCGTGAACCGACGGAGCCCCCACGCTGAGCCGGTGAACCGCCTCCGCCGCCACCGTCAGGGTCGCGAGCAGGAGAAAGCTCGAGTTGATGAGGGCCGCATAGGAGGTCGCC
>JADGPN010000603.1 GCA_017882465.1 Solirubrobacteraceae bacterium | reverse complement strand
GCGCGGCAAGCGCGCCTCAGCCGTCGCCCCCAGGCGTCATCGACGCCATGAAGCGGCGGCGGGCCCCGAGATCCGCGCGGAGCGGGACTGCGAGCTCCGCCGGCGGAGTGCCGCAGCATGAAGACAGCGGGACCGCCCTGCTGCCGGGGCTAGTTGCGAGTGGGCCCGCCCTAGCCCAGCGGTCATGCACGGCTGTGGCGAACCGGGTATCGACGCTGCTGACCGTCGAGCTCGCGCTACGCGCCCGCTCGTACCGTGGACCGGGCTTCGATCGAGGGAGCTGGTGTGGGTCATCGTGAGCGGCTGCTCCAGAGCATTCCGCCGCCCGCCCCGCCAAAGATCAGCCCAATAAGCAGGACGCCGAGGCCCACCCAGAGCACCAAGTTGGTCTTCGCACCTACGGTCACAGCCGCGCTGACATTAGGAGCAGCGCTGCTGTTCATCAGGACGACCGTCCAGTTGCCCTCCTTGACATTCCAGGTCGCGGTCACGCGGCCGCTGCCGCTGTTGTCCGACTGCCAGAAGCCTTCGCGCCCGGGCGGGCCAACCGGCGCCCCGCCAGCGTGCGCCTCGTACGTGACCGCGCTGCCGCTGACGTCAGTCACCTCGCTGCGAGCAACTCCGGCCAGGTACCCGTTCACGGCGTTCTGACGCGCGATCCCCACGAATAGGGCCCTCCCGTTGCTGCTGGTGGCGGTGACCCGTAACCGCCCGATCACGTCACTCGCCTCGCTTGGGAGGTCGCCGAGATGCAGCCCCTCGGCGGTGATCGCATACCCGGTCGACGACACCTGTTTGGTGGATGACGTGTAGTAGCCGTCCTTGTCGCGCTGGGTCAGGTGAACAACGACCAGCGCGATGCCCGCCACCAGGAACAGCGCCCCGAGGCCCACGAGGATCCATCCGCCGACCTTGAGCCCGGTAGACCCACCGCCAGCTGCTGGTGCCGGGGGCGGAGGTGGGCCGCCGCCACCTCCGGGGGCGCTGAGCGGAGGTGATCCGCCCGCGCCTGCTGACGCCGGGGGCGGGGCTGGTTGGTCGCCAGCTCCCGACGGCGGGGACGGGGTTTCGCCCGCGGCCGGAGGGCCCGCTACCGGATCCTCAGCATCAGTCATCTGGCGGTCCCGTCATGGTCTGCGCAACGCTGCACCGGGTCGCGAAGAAGGCTATTTGCGCGCCTACCAACTATCGCGACCTCCTTCCCGAAAGATAGCCCTTCAGGTCTGATCCGACGACCGCGACCCCGATCACTCGGCCCCACGCGACCTGGCACGTCGCCGGCGCCAGCGATCCTGGGCCTGTGCAACGCAGTCTCTACCGCTCGCCTGATCGAGTCAAGGTCAAAGCCGCGGATCGATCAGCGGTCAGCCAACCCGACCCCACTTGCGCAATGCGCGAACGACAGCATCCAAGCTCGGTTGCGAGCCCTCCGGTCCGCCCGGGGTAGGGCTCCGACCCCGGAACAGCGATGAGTGCTATCGCGAGGAATGCGGGGAACCGGGCTTGAGGAGAGAATTCTCCAGATGCTGGGAGGAGCTGGCCCGATCGGTGATCAACGCGCAGCGTTCAACGTTCCCGCTGAGATTGCGTACTTCAACACGGCGAACCTCGCTCCCCAGCTGCGCGCGGTTCGAGTAGCTGGTGAGGCCGCGCTTGAGCGGCGTGGGCGGCCGTGGACGATCTCAGCTGCGGAATGGTTCGACGATGTCGAGCGTCTGCGGTCGCTGTTCGGCAACCTCATCGGCACCAGCGGTGAAGGCGTGGCGATCGTGCCGGCGACGAGCTACGGCTTTGCGGTCGCCGCCCGCAACCTGCCGCTCCATCACGGCCAGCGCGTGCTCGTGCTCGAAGAGGAATACCCGTCCGGTATCTATACGTGGCGCTGGGCCGCGCGCCGATCCGGCGCTGAGATCCGCACCGTGGCCCGCGAGCCCGGGCAGACCTGGACCGAGGCCGTGCTCGCCGCTCTGGACGAGACGGTCGCGATCGTGAGTGTGCCGAACGTGCACTGGACCGACGGCGTTTTGATCGACTTGCCGCCGATCGCGCGGAGGACCCGACAGGTGGGGGCGCGGCTTGTGATCGACGGCAGCCAGTCGGTGGGCGCCATGCCGATCGACGTGGAGGAGCTGCGCCCCGACTTCCTTGTCACCGTCGGGTACAAGTGGCTGCTGGGACCGTTCAGCGTCGGCTATCTCTACGTGGCCGAGGAGCACCGTCACGGCGAGCCGCTGGAGGAGAACTGGATCCTGCGGGCAGGATCCGAGGACTTCGCGCGCCTGGTTGATTACCGTGACGAGTACCAGCCAGGCGCACGACGCTTCGACGTCGGTCAACGCACGAAATTCGAGCTGCTCCCGATGGCAATCGCTGCGCTGGAGCAGATCGTCGATTGGCAGGTGTCCCGCGTGGCCGCCACGCTTGCTGAGCGAACCTCTGCCATCGCCCGCAGAGCGGCCGGGCTCGGACTGGATGCCATACCCGACGAGCAGCGCGGCCCCCACATGCTCGGCGTGCGCCTCCCAGACCGAGTCCTCGCCGGAGTGATTCCCGCACTGACCAGCGTCAACTGCTTCGCGGCCGTACGTGGCACGGCGCTGCGGATTTCGCCCCACCTGCATACCACAGACGACGACGTCCAGCGCCTCATCGAAGGACTGACACTCGCCGTCCGCCCCGACGGCAGTTGACACGCCAGCCGCGCTTGCCGCGCGAAGCGGGTCTCCGGCCGGCGGCGACGAAATGCTCGTGGCTTCAGCAAAGGAGGAGCCGCGAGACTCGGTGGTTCGGACTGCAGCCTGTGCTCAGACCCCGGGTAACGTGGGCGGCCGGCCTCCGACACGCGCGGCGAGCAGGGGTAAGACAACTTCCAGGGCGGCGCGGCGCTGCACCACGCCGTGATGGAATGGCGAGGTGCGATTTGCCATCGGACTGCCGAACGTCGGCGCCTACGGCGACCCCGGGCTGCTGGTCGAGCTTGGCAGCATGGCCGAGCAGTCGGGCTGGGACGGCGTCTTCATCTGGGACCATGTCGCCTACC
>JADGPN010000602.1 GCA_017882465.1 Solirubrobacteraceae bacterium | reverse complement strand
TCTGGCCCCGGCCCTCCGGAGACCCTCGTTAGCGCGGTCAGCAGGGAAGCTGGTCTTTGGCCCGGCCCTTCCGGCCGGCCAGAGACCCGCCCGTGGCGAATCTCGGGTCTCTTACCTCGTGCGCGGCGAGCCCTGCCTCTATGTTCAGCGTCCGGTTATGTTCAGCAGCGCAACCGCGGGCCCCGTTTCCGCTGCTCAGCGCGAGATCGGACCGATGGGCACTTTGCATAACCGCCCGTTCCGCGAAGGCCTGGCATGGCCGCGGCTGCCGAGGTAGTCGCGCGTAGGTGCTGCACTGCCGCGGTGCGAGCAATGGTGCAGCTCGGACCCGAAAACCCCCGCCGCGCAAGCGTCGGCCCGCTCAAGACTCGCCCAGACGTCGACCTCACCGATCGTTGAGCTCTGTCGGATCGCATGCCCCGACGGCCGGAGGTTGTGCGTGAGCGATGGAAATTATGTTGAGTCGCCGAGGGCCCGATCCGCTTCTCTGCAGGGAAAACACGCGCTGCCGAACGTCGACTGAACATAACCGGACGCTGAACATAGTTGCAGTTATGTACATATGCGCATAACTCCCTTCATGTTCGCGCGGGCATCTGCCGTCTACCGCGCCAGCGTGACTGTCTGTGTCCGGTTGGAGAAGCGCTCGTCGCCAGGATCGGCGCCCACATCGTGGCTCCTCCGCACCAATCCCGGGGACCTAGCCGCCGCGGATCCCGTGGCCGCATTCGGCGAGGAGCACTGGTACGGCGGCGGAGCTTCGCGTGGCCCGGTCAGCGGCATTCCGGCCACCTTGGGAAACGTGCCACCCGTAGCCGCTTCCCCAATCCGAGGGGGTCCGGCAGGCGGCGCGTACGCAATGAGGTACACTAGGGCTGTGGCAAAGACCGTGCCCGTTCGAGAGTTCCGGACCAAGCTCAGTGAGTTCTTGAGCGATGTCGCCGATCGTCGCGACCATGTGCTCGTGACCCGTAACGGCAAACCTGCCGCTGCGCTGGTCCCGATCGACGAATACGAAGCCCTTGAGGAAACCGCGGAGATCCTCTCGGATTCCGCGACGCTCGCCGCGATCGAGGCCGGCGTGGCCGAACTCGCGCGCGACGAAACGATCACGCTCACAGCTCTCCGCGCAGAGCTTGCCGAGCGCCGCGCACTCCGCTGAGCGCGTGGCCAGCGTCATCCTTGCGCGCCGCGCCCGCCGGGAACTACTCGATCTCAACTGGCCGCTGATCGATGCCGTCGAAGACGCGCTCGGTCTGCTCGAACGCGAACCGTTGGCCGGACACGAGCTACGCGGCCGGCTACGAGGCCTCCGCTCGCTACGGGTGGGGACTTACCGCATCATCTACCTGCTCGCCGACGACCAGCACACGGTCCGCGTCGCCGCGATCCGCCACCGCTCGATCGCCTACCAGACCGACCCTCGGTAACCGCCCGACCCGGTCGCGGCCGTTGCGTCGGCAGGGAACGTGGCTGCTCGCGGGATCTCGCTCCCGGAAGCGGGCACGTTGCAAGCCGACCCCGTCAGCGGCAAGGCCACACATGCTGCAACATTCGAGCTGAGTCGCGCAGAGGGTTGCTGATCCGCGCAATCCCGACCTTGTTTTCCTAAGTTAGCTTGCTAAGGTAGGCGGATGGAGTTAACACTGAGTCGCAAGCTGCACAAGCTCACCGCCCGGCTCGACCGAGCCGCCGACGCCCGTCTGCGCGCGGACGCCGGCATCTCTTACCCGCGCTTCCTCGCGCTGTACATGGTCGGTTCGGAGGGCGCGGATACCCAACGTTCCCTCGCCGAGCGGCTCGGGGTGAGCGAGCCGTCAGTGAGTCGGATGGTTCGGGTCCTCGCGGACCATCAATGGCTGGAGGTCGTGCCCGATCCGGCGGGCGGCAACCGTAACCGCCTCAAGCTCACGCCCGCCGGCCAACAGCTGGTGGAGAGCTGGGGTGGCGAGCTCGAGGCGCGCCTCGCGAACCTTCTCGAGGCCGCGGGCGTTCCCTACCGCACGTACTTGAGCCATACCGACCGACTGCTCGATGCGCTCGACCCGCCGCCGTCCGGTGCAGGTGTCCGCGAGCGGTCGCTGCTCGGGTCGGTCCCCGGACGAGCATGAGCGCGACGAACCGCGAGATCGTCCGGTCTCCGGACGGAACCTCGATCGGCTACGAAACCGTGGGCGTCGGAGACGGGTTGCTCGTCCTCGGCGGTGCATGGCGGACGAGCCGCGATTATCTGCCGTTCGCGCACGCCCTGGCAGAGTCCTTCGCGGTTCACGTCATCGACCGTCGAGGCCGAGGGCGCAGTGGTCCCCAGGGCCCGGCTTACGCCATCGAGCGAGAACTGGAAGACGTGGCTGCCGTCCAGGCGCACACCCAAGCCAGGCTCATCTTCGGACACTCATACGGCGGCTTGATCGCCCTCGAGGCGGCCCGCCGCGCGACAGAATTCACCGACATCGTCGTCTACGAGCCCGGCGTCTCGATCGCCGGCTCGATCCCACTTGGCTGGATACCCCGCTACCGGGAGATGCTCGCCCGCGGCGACCGGCGTGGAGCGTTCGCAGCGATGGTCCGCTCCGCCGGGGGTGCCCCAGCGGCCCTGGAGCGCGCGCCGCTGTGGTACGTGAAGCTGATGCTGCGCCTCTTCATCCGCGACCCCCACTGGCAGAAGATCGAGCCGCTCCTGGAAACAGCCCTCCCCGAACACGCGCAGGTCGGCGCCCTGGACGAACCGACCCCCGACCGATATCGGGATATCACTGCCCGCGTCGCCCTGCTCGGCGGCGCCAAGAGCCGGCCACGCTTCACGACCACCCTGTTCGATCAACTCTCGGCGAGCATCCCGAACGTCACCACCGAACTCATCAAGGGCCTCGGCCACACCGCCCCCGACGAGGACGCACCCGACATCGTCGCCGAACGCCTCCGGCACCACCTTCAAAACCACGTCAGAAGCCGCCCGCTCGGCTGACCGACACGTCGCTACCGTGGAACCAGCCGCCGTCGGCACAGCTCGGTAGCCGCTTTGCCGCTGATCCGGCCGC
>JADGPN010000601.1 GCA_017882465.1 Solirubrobacteraceae bacterium | reverse complement strand
TGGGCGTCCATCAAGCGGACCTCCACCGTTCCCAGCGCTGGCTGCAAGCGCACGTCCCACCACAAGAAGCTCGGATCGGGCAGCGCGCCACAGGCGATCAGGGGGTCCACCGCCTCGACGTAGTCGGTGTAGTCGGCGAACCGCCGGGCCGTTCCAGTCCGGGGAAAGGCTTGGAAGATCACGGTGCGTGCCGAGGCGAAGCCGCTGTCGCGCCCTTGGCTGAACGGCGAGTTTGCCGACAGCGCGAGCAACACCGGCACCACCTCACGAAGGCCGTTGAGCAGCCGGACCGCGTCCTCGGGCTCGGGCACGCCCACATGAACGTGCAGCGCCATCGTCGGCTCTCTCCGCGTCAGCATGCGCATCGAAGCGGAAACTCTCCCGTAGCGCGCGCCGCCGGAAACCCGGATCTCGTCTGTCCTCGCCAGCGGATACGTGCCGGCGCACACTGCGCACAGGCCCATCCCAGTGAGCTCGTGAGCAAGCCGGGCGCGGAGCGTCGTAAGCTGCGCTGCAGCTCCCGCGACATCCCGATGGATCCCCGTCGCCAACTCGATCACTGAGGCGTGCGTCTCCGGCGAGGTGTGCTTGAACAGCTCGCGCGAGAGCCGCTCAAGGACCGCGTCACCGGACGGTGCCGGCGAGTGATCCAGCGTCCGGTCAAGGAGCATCAGCTCCTCTTCCACCCCGAGCGTGTACCGCCACTGCGTGCTGCCATTCCAGCGAGCCCAGAACGGTGGGCTGCCGTCACCCGCGTCGTGGAGCGCTTCGCTGGCTCGCATTCGCCGCCGCCTACTCCGCACGAACCGATGGTACGGCCCTCGGAACCGATGGGACCGCCCTCGGTAATGACGCGCGCGCGTCGTTGGCCTGGCTCCGTCGGATGTCCGAGCGGTTCTCTGGGGCCCGTGATGCTTGGTCGGTCGCCGGGCTCTGCGCGCTCGGCGCGAAGCCCTCGCGGTAAAGCTCGATTGTGGGCAGTGGAGAGAAGAACAGCGTGATCGGGATCCGCGCACGCGCCATGCATCGTGGGCAATGCTCGATCGTCAGCCAGCCGGCCCTCGGCCTGAGGCTAAGACCACAACGCGGGCAGTTCAGGAACGACACCTCGCGCGCGCTCGCCTCCGGATCGTGAGCGCCCATCACCACTCACCCCTCCCTTTGCCGCCAGGAGGGGCTCCGGCCCCCTGCCCAGGCGCTCCTCGCATCCGGTGGGGTGCGGAGCAGAAGCTGAGACACGAACAGCCGATTCGAGGTCGAGCGCGCATCGCCATCCAAGACGTCAGTCCGACGAACCGATCCCCGGCCCGTGCTAACAGAGTCGCGATCATCGTTTCCCGATCCCGTTGCCACCGCCGCCCCTCGCGAGCGATCGCCACTGACCGCAACGTACGGTGTCGCGCGCAGTAATTCATCCGCATTCCAACCGAATCCGTCCCGCTCACCGGCGCGGCGGCCGGCACGGTGTTCGGGAAGCCGTCCATCCCCCCGCCCCACGGAGACGCCGTAGCTGCTCGTGATCGCGTCCGCCGGACACGGCCCGGCCAGGGTCGTCGGCGTGGCGTCCGCACGATCGGACGGCGTCACCGATAGCTCACGTCGTTCGCCCGCTGTGAGCGGTGGGGGCAATGCAAGTCCTCGGGTCTTGCGCGTTAGCGCCGAGGTTGACCGTTTGTGCGATCGCGGCGGCCGCACGTTCCTCTTCGGCAAGCGCGGAGACGTAGCGGCGGTAGAGCTCGGTCGACTCGCGGCTGTTGGCCGCCAGCCATTCGTTCCACGCGCGGGTTACCTTCTGCGCTGAGCGCCGCCAGGTCTGCCATTGCCGTGCCTGCCGCTCCCCTCCCTCGTCAGCGACCAGAGCGCTCGGATGCGAGACGCCACCACCGGTGGGCTGCTGTCGTTTCCTGGAACGGAAGACCATGGCGCCTCGCACCGGGCGATTACGCGAGAGCTCGTGTCGATCAGCTTTCGCCGATTCGCTTGCCGTAGGCGATCAGTCCGTAGATCGCCAGGATGTCGAGCGTGAAGATCGACAGCGACCAGAACGGATACGCCGGGATCATCATCAGCTGCACGATCGCGTTGCCGGCAAGGACGACCACGCCGGCCCAGCGTGAGAACTGATTCTTGACGAACACACCGATACCGACGGCCCACTCGAGCACGCCGATGCACAGCACAACCCAGCCCCAGGTGTTGAGGCTGCCGGTAATGTAGTGCTGGCCGGCGTAAAAGAAGTGGGCGTTGCCGATCGCCGCGAGACCCTCGATGAAGTTCAGGGTGCCCAGCATCAGCAGCAGCACACCAGCGAACGCGACCCAGCCGTAGCCGCGATCGTCCTCGAGCTCGTAGTCGCGAGGCGCATTCATCGCCTCGCGCCCCGCCTGAGGTCCTTGGGGAACTTGAGAAGCGCTCATTTTGCTCTCCGGGTGGTTGTAGCCCACGCGCCACGGCTTATCAGCGGGCGCCAGCATCGTTTGGAGCTAGCCTCTCAGCGCCTAACGGGCCGAACATCCGTAGAGGCAGACCATCAAACCAGCGGCGAATTACGGATGCGCAAAGCGAGATAGCGGCCGCAGATTCTGGCGATGGCCGCGGCGCTCAGCGACCTTCGGAGCACCCGTAACAGCCGTGGCTCTGCGAGATCTCGGTGATAAAGCACGACGCGGATGGCCGCAACTCGCTGAAGGCCAAGAACCCCTCCGTTGAGAAGCGGGAAGCAAGGCGGCGGCCCGGGGCGCTCGCGTTGCCACGAGCAGCGATCACCCAGTCGCCGTCGACACACCCCGGCTTATGGTGCCAGCGGGACGAGCGTCGTCGTTGGGCGGCGTGCAGCACCCGTGCCGAGGCGAGAGCAGGACGCACGCCGCACCGGTCACCGAGCCCTCCTGGTCGCCAGCAGCACGTCTGTGCCGGCACGGCGAGGACTCCCGAGTTCCGCCCGATGCGGGACGTATTGGCGCCGACGTCGACGTGCCTGGTCTGTCGGCAAGGAAGGTCGCGGGGTCGGTCGCAGCGTCCGACGAGCTGTCGGCCTGCTC
>JADGPN010000600.1 GCA_017882465.1 Solirubrobacteraceae bacterium | reverse complement strand
CGTCGTCAGCGCCACCGGCCGGATCGCGTTCGAGGCGGACCGCGCAAACCTCCGCACCTCCGAGGCCTCGGCCACAGTTCACCCCGTGACCCGGTTTGACGTTGGGAGGAGCATCTCGACAGCCAGCGACTCAGTCCTCCTCCGCGCGGGGAGGGACGCTGTGGAGCCCCTTCTGCTTGCAGGCTCCTTGCAAGCAAACGGGTCGAAGCAGAAGCGCCCGTCGAAGGCGGAATCTGTGTCGCCTCTGAGGAGGACCAGCACTCTGCCCGCCGGCTGGGGCGAGTTCGGGTCGGCGATCAGCCGGCGGATCGGAACGATTGCGTTCGGATCACCGGCTCGCCGGCGGCGTCTGAGGCGCTGAGGTCGACGGTGGCGACGATCGCCCAGTCGTAGTGCGCTTCGGGGTCGTTAATGATCTGGCGCACCGTCCACGTTCGCGCCTCACTGCCCGCCGCGGAGCGCTCGATCATGAGCAACTCGGGAGCTCGCGCGGTCGGTCCGGCGTCCATCGTCTCGTATTCGCCCCAGTAGGTCCCGAGTGCGGCCTCCCACGCGGCAGCGTTGATCACGACTCTCCCCGGTGGATCGCTCAGCGCCGCCGCGGCGGCCTCGAGCTGTCCGAGCTCGGCGAAGCGGTCTCGGGCGGCCAGCTGCACCTTCTGGAACATGGAGTTGCGGATCATCACCCGGAAAGCGCGCTCGTTGGCGGTGATCGGGCGCGGCGGTGCCAGCGCCTCGCCGGCGGCCGCGGCGGCCGCGGCGCGCGCGACCGACTGCGGATCGGTCAGCGCCTCCCACTCGTCCAGCAGGCTCGAGTCGATCTGGCGGACCGTTTCGCCGAGCCATTCGACGAGGTCGTCGAGCTCGTCGGTCTTGACGCGCTCGGGCACCGTCTGGCGGAGCACCCGGTAGGTATCGCTCAGGTAACGCAGGACTAGGCCTTCCGAGCGCGCGACACCGTAGAACGCCACGAACTCGGTGAAGGTCCGGCCCCACTCGTACATGTCGCGCACGACCGATTTCGGGGAGAGGTCGGTCTCGAGCAGCCACGGATGGGTCTCGCGGTACAGCCGCAGCGCCTGCTCGAGCGGCTCCGCCAGTGGCTTCGGGTAGGTGACCTCCTCGAGCAGCGCCATGCGCTCCTCGTACTCGATGCCGTCGGCCTTCATCGCGGCGACGGCCTCACCGCGCGCCTTGCTCGCCTGCGCCATCAGGACGGGGAACGGGTCATCCAGGATCGACTCGACGACCGAGAGCACATCCAGCGCGTAGTGCTCGGACTCCGGGTCGATGAGATCGAATGCGGCGAGCGCGAACGACGCCAGCGGCTGATTGAGCGCGAAGTCGTCCTGGAGTGCGGGTGCCAGCCGGAGGGTTCGGCCATATTGATCGGGCTCGGGCAGCCGCTCCAGCACGCCGGATACGAGCAACTCCTCCATGAGCGAATGGGCCCGCTCCGACAGGCGCCGGCGCCCGCGCTCATCCTCGTGATTGTCCTCCATCAGCGCACGCATCGTCTCGACCGAATCCGCGGGCTGATTGATGACGTTGAGGATGATCGCGTGGTTGACGCGCATCCGCGACACCAGCGCGTCGGGAGGCGCATGCCGCAGGCGCTCGAACGTCTCCTCGGTCCAGCTGACCGCGCCGTCCACCGGTTTCTTGCGCTGGATCCTGCGGAGCTTCTTCGGGTCCTCGCCGGCCTTCGCCACGGCGCGTGCGTTGTCGATCACATGCTCGGGCGCCTGCACCACCACGTATCCGGACGTGTCGAACCCGGGACGGCCGGCGCGCCCGGCGATCTGATGAAACTCGCGCGGCTTCAGCAGCCGCTGTCGCGAGCCGTCGAACTTCGCCAAGCCGGTGAAGACCACGGTGCGGATCGGGACATTGATGCCGACGCCGAGCGTGTCGGTCCCGCTGACCGCCTTCAACAACCCGGTCTGCGCCAGCTGCTCCACGAGCCGCCGGTAGCGCGGCAGCATGCCGGCATGGTGGACGCCGATGCCGTTGCGGACCAGCTTCGAGAGCGTCCGGCCGAACCCGGCGGTGAAGCGGAACGCGCCGATCGCGTCGGCGATCGCCACACGCTCCTCCCGCGTGCAGAGCTTCGCCGACAACAGCGACTGGGCCCGCTCCAGCGCGGCGGCCTGAGTGAAGTGCACGACGTAGATCGGCGCCTGGTCGGTTCGCGCCATCTCCTCGAGCAACTCGTGCAGCGGCTCCAGCGACCACGAGAACCGCAGGGGCACCGGCCGCTCGGCGTCGTCGATCAAGGCCGTGTCGCGGCCCGTTCGTCGCGTCAGGTCGGCCCGCAGCGCGGTGACGTCGCCGAGCGTGGCCGACATCAGCAGGAACTGCGCCTGCGGCAGGCTGAGCAGCGGCACCTGCCACGCCCAGCCGCGTTGCGGATCGCCGTAGTAGTGAAACTCGTCCATCACGACCTGGCCGACGTCCGCATCCGCGCCCTCCCGCAGCGCGATGTTGGCCAGGACCTCCGCCGTGCAGCAGATGATCGGGGCGCTGCTGTTGACCGACGCGTCACCCGTCAGCATGCCCACGTTCTGCGCACCGAACATCTCGCACAGCGCGAAGAACTTCTCCGAAACGAGCGCCTTGATGGGAGCGCTGTAGAACGTTACCCGACCGTCAGCGAGCGCCGCGAAGTGCGCCGCGATCGCGACCATCGACTTCCCAGAGCCGGTCGGCGTGGCGAGGATCGCGTTGTTGCCGCTGAACAGCTCGATCGCCGCCTCTTCCTGATGGGGATAGAGGCTCAGGCCCTGCTGCTCCACCCAGCCGGTGAACGCCTCGTACACGGAGTCGGCGCTCGGCTGTTTCGGGAGGACATCGACCAGTCTCACTCGTCATCCTCCTGTCCGCCGGCGGACGCCGGGAGAGCGCCACGAAAGCTTGCCCGCGCAAAGGACCAGCATGAGACAAGCGCCTCCCGGCTTCCCATCGAGGTGCCCCGAGTGGCGACAGGGAGTCGCGCCGTCAGAGCGCCATCGGTCCTTCCGGCCCGGCGCCGCGCACGGGTTC
>JADGPN010000599.1 GCA_017882465.1 Solirubrobacteraceae bacterium | reverse complement strand
CATCGCGCCCGACGGCCGCTTCCACACCACCTGGACGCCAGCGCCCGGAAACGGAACCGTGCACTTCTGGTTCTCCGTCTCGACGCTCCACGAGGCGGATTATCCATTCGCGCCCGCGAGCTCCGCCAAGGTCGCCGTGATCGTCGGATGAGCTGCACAGCGGCTGTTGCCGTCCGCTCACGATAGTTGGACATGACACGTAGTTGGACCCCCGTGCTTTCCCATGTGACATGTAGTTGGACCCAGCAGTTTGAGCGCCCGCGGTGACGTCCTGGGCGGGCGATCTCGAGCACCTGTTTGAGCGTGGCGCAGTAGCCGGCGAACTGGCGTTTGAGGGTGAGGCGTAGGAGGGGTTGGGCGAGGCGCATCGGGCCGCTCGGTTGTCCGTGCGCGTCGAGCTGGACGCGGGTGCCGAGCTTGGTGGGTTCGAGCGTGATCCGGGCGTGGATGGGTAGCGCTTCTTCGAGCATCTGCAGCGCGAACACGCAGTCGGGCTCGTATTCGGGAGACCTCGACGAGCGATGCGAGCTGCTTGCCGCCCGGGGCGCGGTGGACTTCGCGCACGCGCGTGCCAAGGCCAAATGGCTGGTCGCTTTCTGCCACCGCTGAGATCGTGTTCGTCTGCCAGGTCGCGAGCTTCGCGGGGTCTGTGACGTGCGCGAACACTTCGCTCGGGGGGCGAGCGATTTCGGTTCCGACGGTGAACTGAATCATTTGGCTGGCCTTTCTTGGAGGATCTCCCACCACGTCTCAAATGCGGCTTTGCGCCACGGCGGGCCGGTGTTCAGAGCGGCGAATACGCGTGCCAGGAATGGGCCGGCCATCAGCTCGAGCGCCGCCTCGGGATCGATGTCACCGCGGACCTCACCGCGCCCCTGTCCGCGTTCGATGATTGATCGCACGATCGCGCGACGCGGGAGCAGGATCCGCTCGCGAAACGCCTCGATCAGCTCCGGGTGGCGGTCCTGCTCGGCGATCAGCCCGCCGATCAGGCCGACATAGGACGGACCATCGGCGGGCAGGCCCTGCTCCACGGCACGCCATAATTCGGCGCGGGAGTCGCCGAGGTCGGGCGGTTCGAGCACCGGCAGCTGACGGGAGATCACGTGCGCGACCAGGCCAGCCTTGTCACTGAAACGGCGATAGATCGCGGGCTTGCCGACCGCGGCTGCCTTCGCGACCGCCTCGATCGTCATTCGCGCGAAGCCGCGCTCGATAAGCAGCGCGATCGCAGGCGAAGAGGGGGGAAGTCGGCTCACGGACCCAAGACACCCGCAATCACCGCAGCGCGGTAATCCTCGTGGGCTGGCATCAGCGTCGTTGCTGCGGTTCCCGAGCATCAGTGATCCTCGGGACTCGGCTCTTGCTCTGTGCTCTGGGAGCACCGGTCCGCGGCTCGTTGCTGCTTTCCCACCGGTGCATCACGCGCATGCTTCGCTCGGGGGTGTCGTTGGTCGAATACGATCGCGTTCATGGCAACGGAGGACTACCGCAGCGCCAGCTACGAGATTTGGCAGGCGATGGCGGCGGGCTGGGACCGCGAGCGGAGTTGGATGTGGGAGGCCTCGCGCGCCGTCTCCGAGGAGATGCTCAGAGCATTAGGGCCCGAGCCTGGCCAGACGATCCTCGAGCTGGCGGCGGGCACCGGCGAGACGGGCTTTGCCGCTGCCCGCGCGATCGGGCCGGATGGGCGGCTGATCTCCACCGACTTCGCGCCCGAGATGGTGGCGGCTGCGCGGCGCGCGTCAGAGCGCCTTGGCCTCGCCAACGTCGAGCATCGCGAAATGGACGCCGAGCGTATGGACCTCGATGACGACAGCGTCGATGGCGTGCTCTGCCGCTGGGGCTACATGCTGATGGCCGATCCGGCGACGGCGCTGGCGGAGACGCGGCGCGTGCTGCGCGACGGCGGGCGGCTGTCGCTGTCGGTGTGGGGCGCCGCTGAACGCAACCCCTGGGCGTCCTTGCCAGCCAAGGCGCTGATGGAGCACACCGGCGTGCCGCCCGCGAATCCGAAAGACCCAGGCATCTTCGCGATGGCGGACCCCGAGCGAGTTCGCTCGCTTGTGCAGGACGCGGGCTTTGCCGAACCGCGGCTCGACGAGGTCGAAGTGCGCTGGCGCTTTGAAGACTTCGATGCGTACTGGCGGTACGTCACGGAGCTGGCGGGCGGGATCGCGATAGTCCTGCAGGCAATGCCCGAGACAGACCGCGAGGCCGTGCGCAAGCTGGTTGAGCGCGCCACCGGGGACTACCGCGTCGATGGCGGCCTGGAGCTGCCGGGCGTGGCGCTCAACGCGTCGGCGGGGTAACCCTCGCTGTCGCGAGCCCCAGGGGCTCCTGCGAACGACGCGTCACCGGATATTGGTCTCTTAGCCCAGCGCTTCCCCTCTGTGCAGAAGCATCAGGGAGTCGCTCCTTGATGTGTTCCCACCTCAGCAGGAGCGGCGTCGGACGGCCGGGCGCTCCTGGGTTTGCTCCGCAACCTGCCTGCCGACGACTTCGGTGCCCGCTGGCGCCGCTCCTCCTTGCTCGCGCGACGCGCATCTGGACGTCGATGGCGAGGTCCCTGAGATGCGCGGCGAGCGTGGGGCTCGTCGGCCGGCCCGCCGCTAGCGACGGCGCCGGTCGTGCTCGTGGCGACTTGCGGGACCGGCGACGCGCTCGCGGTCGAGACCTGCAACCGTCATCCCACGGGGTTATGCACCGCAGCCATGATGCGTGGCTGCACGTGGTCCGGGAGCGGCAGCGTTCGACAGCGGCGTCGGCCTCGACATCGTGGCTGCTTCGCTCCACGAGCGGCGACGGCGTCGACAGCGAGCGCGTGATCGCAATCGTGGCGAAGCGATCACGAGCTCGACGGGGACCGCGTGATTGGGTTCCGTCGGAAGGGATCGTCCCGCGGCCGGCGCAACTGCTGCTCCTCCTGGGCGAACACCCGGGCCGCCTTGACCGCCAGATCGTTAGCTCGATGGCCGGAATCCCATCGTGAGCAAGCACGCGGTGCGTTTGCTGAACCACCCGGAGCCAGCTAACGGAGACAGG
>JADGPN010000598.1 GCA_017882465.1 Solirubrobacteraceae bacterium | reverse complement strand
CGATACCGGCTGGGCGTAAGCTGGCGAGGGCACGACTTGACGGGGTTGGGCGCGCCGGACGGGCAACGACGGTTTGGCTATCTCGCCGTTTGACGCGGTGTCGGTTTCGTTGGTGTCCGTCTCGCCGCGAGTGGAGTCGCGATCTGCGCGACGTCGGTGGCGTGCTCGCCGGAGGCGTAGCGAGGCTATAGTCGCGGTCGGTCGAGCGCGCTTACGGCCTGGGGTTTCGCAGATTGCCATGCTGCGATGCACCTCGGTCGGCTGGCCGGGGTGACCGCGCTTCCTGTAACGACAGATTGGAGATCCATGCTCGAAGTGTCCGACGCCGCGGCGGTTGTTGTGGAGGCGATCCCTGAGACCTCCCTTGACGAGCGGCTTGTCGCCGATACTTGGGCGATCGGAGCGCCGCCCGGCGAGGCCGAGCGTGTCCGCGATTCCATTCCGCTCTGGTTTCACACGTTCGCGCTTTCACCGGGTGTCTACACGCCGGGAATTGCCCGGGATCACGGATATCGGCTGCCGGTGCTCGGCGCGGGCCGATTTGCCGGCCGCAGCGTTCTTGACGTGGGCGCGTTTGACGGCTTCTACAGCTTCGTGGCGGAGGCGCGTGGTGCTCGGCGCGTGGTTGCGGTCGACAACGAGCAGTACGTCGACTGGGTGGCCGCTCGGTTCGGGGTGACGTTGGAGGCCGGGTCCGGCTTTCGGGCGATCGCGGAGCTCACCGGCTCGAAGGTCGAGTATCGCCGCATGGATGCACTTGACGTGGATCAGCTCGACGAGCGGTTCGATGTGGCGCTTTGCTTCGGGGTCCTTCATCGAGTGACCCACCCGGTGGCGATGCTGCAGGCGCTCGCTGACCGTTTGAACCCTGATGGCGAGGTCGTGCTGGAGACGTATGGATCGAGGTTGCCTGCGGATCTTCCGGCGCTCGAGGTGCACGAGCCGGGCGACGTGTACGCGCGCGACGACTTCGTCTACTGGGGCTTCACGTCGGAGAGCCTGCGACGACTTGGGTCTGTCGTCGGCTTGGAGGACGTCGAGGTCGTCGATCAGGTCGAGATTGCCGGCCACCCGCGGATCCTCGCGGTGCTTCGAGCCGCTCGCTGACCGAGGCGCCGCGATCAACTCGGGCTCACGCCGCGAGCGCCGTCTCGAGGTCAGTTCTATGCTGGAATCGCAGAGCGAAAGCGGAAACTTCAGAGAAACAGCCTTCTCTGAAGTAAACTCCCGGTGTGGCTACAGAGAACGCGCAGAAACGCGGCGGCCAGGAGGCGGGATCCGCTTCAGAACGTTCCTGGAACGGGGTCTCGAACGGGCTGCTGTTCGGCCACCCCGGCCAGCTGGGCTGGCAAGCGGTCGCCGCGGTTGCCGCCCCGGTCTATGCGTTCGCGGCAACGTTCGTAATCCTGAAGCTGATCGGGCTCATGATGCCACTGCGCGTCACCGAACTCGAGGAGGCACTCGGGATGGACGTCATCCAGCACGGCGAGGAGGCGTACACCGATGGCGAGGGAGCGCTACTGGTGGTAGACCATCACGAGCCGGCGTCCGCCGAGCCGGCCGACGAGCAGGAGGCGGCGGCCGCTCGATAGGCCGCGGGGGTGATGGAGCGGTAGCTGGTCGAGGTCGACGGGCTGCTGGCAGGTTTGGCAGCAGCCTGTCCAGCACTTGAAGATCGGCTGCGGCAGACGGTCGACTTGTGGGAGGGTGAGCCGGTAGGCGGGGCCCGACCCGGCCCCTCCTCTGCGATTACGAGCAGTTGTTGCGGGCGCTGTCGCAGTCATCCCACTGGTCGCCGTAGCCGGTCGGGTTGTTGGTCCAAGAACCTTGCGCTTCGGTCAACGTCTGGCCCTGACTCGCGTTCCCCGAACTCGCAGGACGCTTGCACTGAGCCCGCGTGACCCTCCGGGAGCCGTCTGTGGATCTCAACGGAGCGGCATTGCGGACAAGTGCGGATGATCGCTCGATCACAGCTCGATTGAATTGCCATGCGCTCGACCAATCCACTCAGAAACGTTGGCGGCAAGGGCGCGAACGCCGGTCACGACGCCACGACGCCGAATCACATTGAGCGTCACAAAGCATCCGCGCCCTTGCCCACCACCTGAGGTCATACGCCGCCAAGGCGAGCGTCCCGCCATCCCGGTCGTTGACCATGAGGGGCGTGGACACGACACGGTGGGCGATGTGACGTCGGTCGTTCGCCCTATCGAGAAGCGGTCCGTTCTTCAACGACGGGCTCTGTTGCCCGTCGGGATACACCCCTACTGCCGCGGCATGCGCCGCAACCAGTCGGTGACCGTTCGTCGATCGCGATCGGCCTGACGGCGCCGTCGTCGCCTGTCAGCCTGAGGGCTGGGCGCGACCTTAGCTTCCCCATTGGTGACCGTTCGTCGATCGCGACCGGCCTGACGGCGCCGTCGTCGCCTGTCAGCCTGAGGGCTGGGCGCGACCTCAGCTTCCCCGCCCCTCTGCAGCGGCGTGCCGCCCTCTTGCGTATGCCCCAGTTGATCGAGCAGCGCCGCAATGTCTGCAGCGGCGTGGGCAACAAATTCTGCGTCGGCGTCTGTCTGCGCTCGAACCTCAGCGGTGCGCACCCGCCCGCGAAGAAGCGGCGTCTTCTGATCGCCCGCGAAGACGGCCGGCGCCATGACGCCGCCAGGTGCCTGGAGTGATGGCCGTCAAACGCGCGTAAATAGGGTCGAGGTCAACCATTGCGTCTGAGTTCATCGTAGCCCTCCCTCAACGGCCCCCGAGAGGCAGCGCCCCCGAGTCCTGCCCATTCTGAGCACTAAGCCTCTGAGCTCTGAGGGTCCGCTCTTCAACCCGCGGCCACGGCCGGGCCGGGTGGTGCTGCTCGACTACTTGGCGGGGTCGCGCCATCATCCACGCGAAATCCAACGTCAGTGTTTGTCGCCATTCGTCTGCCCGGAAGAGCAGGTCGCTGGGTGAACCGCGCGTTCAGGAGAGGTTCCAGTAGGCGGCGCGGCAGCGGACGAGACCGGTGTACGTCGCGCCACACGCAGACCGCCGCCTTCGGCTGGAAGGG
>JADGPN010000597.1 GCA_017882465.1 Solirubrobacteraceae bacterium | reverse complement strand
AATTTGAGCGACTACTGGCGGATCGACCCGCGCCTCGTGGATGCGCAGTCGCGATGGGTTCATGGTGTGGGGCTCGATGGGGCCGACTTCACCTTCCTTGGCTCCGTCTCTGCGCACGTGGCGGCGCATCGCGCCATCGCGGTGGTCGTCGTCCACGGCGACGACCACCGCTCGCTCGTCCGTGAGCTGGCCGGTATGACCGGCGTCGACCGCCTTCTCAGCCATGACGGTCTGTCATGACATGCCACCCGGGTTCCTCTACGGTGCCACCGCGATGCGCAAGCTACACCCCGGGCCCGAGCGCTCTGCGACCGCCGCGCTCATCGGGCCGCTCGAGCCGACGATGCGACAGCTCGCTGTCCTTGACGCCTTCGCCAAGGCCGGCAGCTACGAGCTCGCTGCCGCGAGCACCGGCATCTCCCCGTCGCTGGTGAGAAACGTGCTCATCGAGATCCGAGAGCACTACTCCGCCGCGACGACGATCCAGGCGTATCGGGCCGCACTGGCTGCCGGCGACCTCGCCACGCCGCGTGGGTGACCAAGGCCAAAGGCTTCGGCGCCGCGTTACCACGGTCGTGCTTCATCGCGGGTTCGTCGGGAGCCGCGCGGGCTTGACTACGCTGAGGCCCACCGTCGCGGCGCCCCTGGTGGACGGCCCCCGGTCACTCGACGCGCCTCCCGTGCGCACCTGTCGGAGGTGAGGCGCGGGGGGAACTGGCGATCCGTCGCAACCGGGAGCCTTGTCAAAGGCTGTTCGTCCAGTCTGATCGGACGCTGAAAGCGTGTCTTCGGGGAAGGCTCAGCCCCCGACGCCCAGTCGCGCCCTATCCTCGCTCCGCACGTCTCGGAGATCTCTCGTGGGGGCTCGCCGACGAGGCGACTTCCGACGCCGCACAGATCTGGTGCGGGACGCCCCCATCTGAACATCTCAGCCACGCACCGCTGCGACATCGTTGCGGCAAGGCGTCCGGATTCTGGGCGAGGTCGGTCAGAGAGCAGGAGCTCCGCCCGGGGCCGCCACGGTAACCAGTCCGGCCAGCCGCTCAGCGTCCAGGACGTTGATGCCGCTACCACGCTGGCGTTCGATGATGCCGTCGGCTTCGAGTCCGCGCAGCGCCCGGTACATCATCACGCGGCTCGCACCGATCATGGCTCCGAGATCGGCTCGCTGGGCAACCGGGTGGGGCGTATCGAAGATCACCTTCCCATATCGGGTGAGGACGGCAGCAAGGCGCTGGCGCGCATTCTCGAAGGATCGTTCATCCAGTCGTGCATCCAGAACCATCCCGAAATCCGATGAGAGGTCAAGGAGGCCCACGGCGAGCCCGGCGTCCTCCAGCGCGAGCCCTCGCACCACGCCGGGACCCCATGTCGCCCATGTCCCGTCGGTCAGGGCCACGAGATCGTAGAACGCGTCACCATCGGGGTCGCTGATCGAGCGAAGGCCGCCGAGATAGCCAGGCCCTGCGATCAGCGCGGCACCGCACCTGTCCTGTCTCGGCAACGCGGCGAGTGATGACGTGACCACTGAGCATGACGAAGGGAGGCAGCTGGCTGCCCCTCTTATGCAGGACGTCGCGGCGGCAGAAGGTCCTCTCCTGGGCTGCACCTCCCAGGCGCCGCAGCGTGCCTGCGTCGGCGCCCGGCACCAGCCGTGCGAGATGGAGACCAACTGATTCGATCGTGCCCATGGAGCTCCTCGTGCCGTCCCGCCGATCGTACCGCGGGAGCGCGGGAGCGCGGGCGCAACGGTGTCCTTTGACATTGCTGGCCCAATGAAGCGTGGGTAGGCTCGGGTCGCTCGAACATTCGGCGTGGGCCCGTATCGGCGTGGGTCGCGCCGGGTCTCGAGCAGCAGAAGACCGCGATCCGGGTGTGACCGGCCTTACGTCAGTTGCACAGCTAGCTGGCGGCGTCTTGAGCGCATTCGAGTGTTTCGAGCCGCCGCGCCTCGGTGGCGATGATGTTGATGCAGCCGCACGATCTCGCAAGGAGGCCATCGCGGTCCGCGATGCTGATCTGTCCGCGTGCGTATCGAATCAGCCCCGCGTCCTTGAACTGGCGCATCGCGACGGAGAGGGCTGGACGCTGGACACCGATCATTTGGGCAACGAACTCCTGCGTGACGCTAAAACGCGACTCGTCGACTCGATCGTCGACTTGGAGCAGCCAGCGCGCGGCCCGTTGATCGAGTCGATGAGTCCGATTGCAGAGGATCAGTTGGGCCATGGTGATCATGACGACCTGCGTGTGCCGCTGCAGCAGTGTTACGAGGCTGCCATTGCGGGCGAGTTCCTCCCGCAGGGCATGGGCTTCCATGCGCAAGGCCGTGAGGGGCACTTGGACGATCGTCCGGACCGGTGATTGGGCAGCGCCCAGGAAGACCGCGAGGCCGGTCATGCCTTCTCGGCCGATCATCGCGGTATCCACCGTCTCTCCGCTGTCATCGATGGCGACGATGGAGGCGACCCCGCTGGTCGGGAAGTAGACGAAACGGACCTGCTCGTTAGCGCCTTCCAACTCCGTGGGCCGCGGCAGCTGCACCGGTTCGAGGGCGGGACGGATACGGTCGAGGTCAGCGTCCGACAGTCCGCGGAGCAGGCGATTTGCTCGCGGGTCGACGCCACGCCCATTGGTGGCCCGGGCTTCCTGGCCGCTCATGTATCAAACGCCCATGCTGCGTATGTCCGAAAGAGTACAGACGACAGTCTAGCATCTCGTCATGCTCGAGACGGCAGGGTCATCTCACGCGCATTACAGATGAACCGGGGGACTGCAGGTCCGGCGCCTCCCGCCGATCGAGGACGCGGGCACACGTCAGGCCTGTGGGCCGACGCCCGTAGGACTGTCTTCCAGCAGCGAGGATGAAGCGTGACAGCCGGCCCAGGAGAGAGACCAGCCATCGAGGCACGCCGAGCACTCGTGCTCCACGATCGCCCGCTGATGGTGAATCTCATCACGCTGACGCTGAACCACGGCGTGTTCGACGTCCGGGCCGCGAGCAGCTTCGCCGAGGCGAAGGCGATCATGGCGGAGTGGCGCCCGAACA
>JADGPN010000596.1 GCA_017882465.1 Solirubrobacteraceae bacterium | reverse complement strand
TCGTCGTTCATGTTGTGGATGAGTACCGCTTTGAGCTCGGCGTCGTCGCAGTCGTCTGCGCGTTGGCGGTACCAGTCCATCGCCTCGAGTTCTTCCATCAGCGAGATGATCGCTTGGTGCGTCGCGACCGTCTGGTCCGAGAGACGCTCGCGGGGTGCGTGGAGCGCTTCGCTCGACACTGTCGCCTCCTTGGGTGATCTGATTGTGCGGGCGTGGGTTGGTGACCCGAACCTACACGCGATGACCATTTGGCGAATCGACGTGAGCCGGTCCGGATTATGGTCAGAGTGCGAGGAGGCAGCGATGCGGAAGTTCTCGGTCCGACCCACGTTGACACTGCGAGGCCGCGAGTTCAAGGGGTTGCGGGGCTGGGCGGGAAAGCCCACGCATCCTCCGCTCACCGATTTTCCGGTCGCGGCGTATGTGCTTGGAGCGGTCTTCGACGTCATCGCGATGTTCGGCCGGCATCACACGTGGGCGCGTGACTTCTTCCGCGCCGGCACCTTCGTGTTCATCGGCGGGTTCGCGGTGTCACTGCTCGCGGCGCTCACCGGCTTCTGGGACTGGCTGCGGTCGACGGAGAGAGGCACTCAGGCGCGGCGCACCGCGAACACGCATGCGTGGACGATGATGATTGTGACTACGCTCGCGTTGGTCGACATCGGGCTGCGCCTGAACGCTTACGACACGCGCACGCATCCCAGTATTGCGATTCTCGTGCTTTCCGTAGTGGTCGCCGTGCTCGTCGCGGTAGGCGCGACGTTCGGCGGGAGCCTGGTCTTCGAGTACGGGTTCAACGTCGAGACCGCCGCCGACAGCCCCGCGTGGCATCCATCCGAGACGGACGTGTTCCCGGGCGACCACAAGACCTGACCCTGCGCAGAGTTTGTTCATTCGGGCGAGTCGGTGAGATGCGATGCGATCCAGCGCCGGTCTGTACTTGCTGCGGTGAGCGCGTGCCCGAGACCGGCGGCGGTCGCCGCGAGGCCGGTTGCGACGCTGGGCGATGCGCCGTCGCGGAGGTTGTTCCACATGATTGACCAGCCGCCGGCCAGGGTGCGGCCGACACCGGGAGCGGTCAGGGTTCTGGTGAGCGCGGCGACGAGCCTGGGCCTGTGGAGCAGCGACCGTTGGATAGACGCCGTCGTCGACAGGTAGCCCGCTTGCGTGCGCGCCAAATGCGCGCGGTAACGATCGGGCGCAAGCTCAATGCCACCCAAGATCGCGACTGCTGCGGCCCGACCGCTGTCCATCGCTTGCGCGATGCCCTCACCTTGTAGCGGATTCACCAAGCCGGCGGCGTCACCGACCAGGAAAACGCGATCGCGGGCAGGCGTCGTACCCGCGAGGCCCATCTTGAGCCACGCCCCGAGCGGCCGCGCCCGGGGCTGAACGGGCCGGCGATGATCGAGTACACCGACGCGTAACGCGTGTTCGAGAAACGCATCGAGATCGCGTGCAGCCCTGCGGCCCGCGGTCCGGTCCGCGAGCACACCAACACCGAGGCCGACGTTCGAGTGGCCCTCGCCCGCCGGGAACACCCAGCCGTAGCCCGGGAAGGCTGCGCCGCGAACCGGCGTCCAAAACATGATGTGCGGCAGTTCGGTCGGCTCGTCGACGTAGGTGCGCACCGCGAACCCCCAGAGCACCCGGCCCGCATCCACGAGATCCGCGACCTCGGCGACCCGGCTGGTCGCGCCGTCGGCACCGACGATCACATCGGCTCGTATACGCATCTTCGACGACAACGAGAAGCCGTCGAGCCGACCGTCATCGCCGAGTGGTTCGTCGGCGCGGCCGTCGAAGAACTCCGCGCCCGATTCGATCGCCGCGAGCCGCAACGTCGCATCGAACGAGGAGCGCCGCTCAACGATCCCAAATCCTGGATAGGTGCGCCCGGGCGGCGCCGGCAGTCGTACGCGATTGCCACTCGGTCCGACGACCATCATGTCGCTGACTCGAGTCGCGTCCGGATCATCGAGCGAGAGGTCACGAAGAAGCTGAACGCCCCGAGGCCCGACCAGGTCTCCGCACGCCTTGTCACGCGGGAACGCGGCCTTGTCGACGAGCGCGACTCGCGCGCCACCCTGCGCCAAGACAAGCGCCGCGATGCTGCCCGCCGGACCGGATCCGACGACGAGCACGTCGAAGCGCTTGTCGGTCATAACCTCTCCCTCATCCAACCCTGAACTGTACGGTCACGCTCGAGGAGGACCCACTGCAGACAACGGCCCTCGATCCCAACCGCTTCGCCCAGAACTTGTTCCAGCCGCTCCCGCGTCGCTACGACCTGCTCGAAGAACTGCTATCGCTCGGACAGAACCGGCGTTGGAGACGCGAGATGATCGCGCACGTCGATGGTCACGATCCGCAGGCCATCCTCGATGTCGCCACCGGCACCGCTGGCGTGGCACTCGTGCTCACGCGCCACACCACCGCACAGATAACGGGTATCGACATCACTGAGGCCATGCTGCGACGCGGCCACGAACGCGTCGCCGCATCAGGAGCGGCGGGACGCGTGCGGCTCGTCGTCGGGCAAGCCGAACGGCTTCCGTTTCCCGACAACTCCTTCGACGCCCTCACATTCACGTATCTGTTGCGCTACGTCGCCGATCCCGCGGCGACGCTGCGCGAGCTCGCCCGCGTTCTCAAGCCGGGCGCAGCGATCGCAAGCCTCGAGTTCTCCGTGCCCCGCACGAGGTTCTGGCGGTTCTGGTGGTGGCTGTACACGCGTGGCATCTTGCCGGTTGCGGGATACGTCACGGGCGGTCGCGAGTGGAGTCGGGTCGGACGCTTCCTCGGACCCAACATCTCGGCGCACTACCGCCGCTACTCGGTGGGCTGGACCGTCCGAGCGTGGGAGGACGCGGGGCTCGTCAACGTCGGTTCTCGCTCGATGAGTCTCGGGGGCGGGCTCGTGATGTGGGCGCAAAAGTCGAGCTGACGTGGGACGCCCCGCGTTCTACGCCGCGCGCCCGGGCGGTTGGCGCGACTGGTGGACGATGCTCCACCCGCCGTACACGGCGTGGCACCTCTCGTACGTCGTCATCGG
>JADGPN010000595.1 GCA_017882465.1 Solirubrobacteraceae bacterium | reverse complement strand
ACGACGTGCTCGAAAAGACCGCGACCACCAGCGCCGAGCTCCACCGCCGGTTCGGAGCCCAAATCGCGCGGCTCGTCGAATCGGTCTCAGACGATCCATCGATCGGCGATTACAAGGCCCGCAAGCGCGAGCTGCGCGACCGGGTAGCGCGCGGCGACTCCAACACACGTGCGATCTTCGCGGCGGACAAGATCGCCAAGGTCCGCGAGCTGGCGCTACTCCCAGCGCGGCGACTTGGCGATACCAAGGTCCGCGCCGAGCTCGCGCATTACCGCGCCAGCCTCGAGATGCTCCGCCGAGTTGACGGGGACGTCACCCTCGTCGCCTGTCTTGATGCCGAGCTCAAGCAACTCGTCGCACGCGCGGTCAGCGGAGCTCGCAGCGCGGCACCGATTGCGAGCGCCACCAGCTTGAAGCGCAACAGGTGTCGAACTCCCACGATCTGAAAGATGTCGTGTCCGGGCTGGCGGGTGATCGGGGTGAGGGTCGGCCAGACCTCCGTGTCGAATGGCGTGCCCCGGGTGCACACGCTGGCACGAGCCGGCTCGCGGCGGGTAGGGTTCGACGATGAGCGCGCTTCCGCAGGCCCTCCCGCTCGCGATCAGCGCCTCGTTCTACCCACCGGCGCTGCTCGTGCTGCTGCTCCTGCTGACCGGCAAGCATCCGCGCCGTCTCGTGCTCGCCTATTACGCCGGCGCCGCGATCCTCACAATCAGCGCCGGCCTGATCGCGCTCGCGCTCCTGAACACAGCCGGCTTGACCACTCAGGACTCGAGCACCGCCAGCGGTTGGGTCTACATCGCGATAGGACTGCTGCTGCTGGCGCTGGCCGTCTGGGCGTGGCGGCGAAAGGCCCGCGCCCCGGCCGCGAACAAGGCCGACGGCGGCGCGGGGCGGGGGCGGATCGCGGAGTGGTCGCGCCGCGCGACCACGAGCGAGAAATGGTCCTTTGTCCTCGGTCTGGTCATGTTTCTCCCATCGCCGCTGTACCTGCTCGCGGTGAAGGACATCGGCGACAGCGGCAGCTCGAGCTCGAGCAACGTGCTGGCCGTCCTGATCTGCGCGATCGGCGTGATGCTGTTCGTCGAGATCCCACTCGTTGCGATGTTCGTACGGCCCGGTGGGGTCGTGGCCGGGATCAAACGCTTCGAAAGCTGGCTCAAGCGAAACGGCTGGAGCCTTGCGGCGGGGTTGGCCCTGATCGCAGGCATCTACGCGATCGTCGAGGGGATCGACGCGCTCAGCTGAACGGTGATCGGGTAAGTCCGAGCGCGTCTTGGTTCGAGCTATCGCCGCAGCAGCCCGGGGCCGGGACGCCGGTCGCGCCGGTCATCGCGGCGAATCGAAGGGACGAAGGAGGCTCTGGCGTTGGTGGCTAAACAAGACACTCAACCCACGTCTCCGTCCGCCTGTTCTGGCACGACTTTGGATGGAACGGCGCTACCTGCCGTGACCCAGCCGGGAACGTTTGATGCGAAGCGCATGAAGGACTCACGAGCTACGACCAGTCGCGTGCCGGCTCCGCGGGAACCTCACGGGCTCAGGAGCTTGCGGTACCACAGGACGTCGGTTCCTGATGGGAAGTTCTCGACTCTTCCCACCAGTTCGTAGCTGTTGCGCTCGTAGAGGCCGCGAGCCTGGAAGTCGTAGGTGAAGTGGACGGTCTGTGAGCACCCGCGGGCTGCCGCCTCGGTCTCGGCGGCGGCGATGAGCCGCGTCGCGAGGCCGCGACCTCGGAGACTCGGCTGCACCCAGAGGCTCTGCAGCTCGCAGCAATCGCCCCAGGTCCATCCGCTAATGCCAGCCACAACCTTGCCGGCGTCGCGCACGAAGATCGCCAGCTCGACCTCGTCACCAAGTCCCATGGCGGCGGACGCCTCACGACGGATCTGCGTTTCCAGGAATTCGATGTCGAGCGGGTCCGGATCGTCCTCTGCCTGGTACTCCACCGCGATCGACTCGTCAGGCGCCGACGATCTGCTCGATCAGCGAGACGTCGTCGAAGTACGTCCGGAACGACCGGATCTTCCCCTCGCGGAAGTCGGCCACTGTGACGCCCGGCAACTGAACATGCCGTCCCGTTGCCTGCACGACCGCATCGTCGTCGAGGACGAGCGGCCCGGTGTGATCGGCTTCGATGAGCCATTCGGCGAAAGCCTTGTTGCCCACCTCGTCGAGTCCGCGCAACCCGATGACGACGTCGGAGAACGCCTCCTCACGGAGGGTGGCGAGCTGGGTGAGTCCTGTCAGCCCCGACACGGTCATGTACGGCGACCACCCGACGACATCGTCGGTGAACAGAGTGCCCAGATCAACCGATGCGCTACCGACCTCGGCCTCGAGCGCCTTCAACAGCACGTCCTTACGCGATTCACTCATTGCAGCTTCCTGTCCTCGCAGTTATCGATTTCCTGAACGTCCTTCTGGCAATCCGTGCCGCGTTCAGGTCCCAAGAATCTTCGCCTTCGCGGCCGCGAACTCTTCGTCTGTCAGCGCGCCCGAGGAGTGCAACTGCGCGAGGTGCTCGATTTCGTCAGCCGGGTCCGCCGGAGGCGGCGCATATGCCGTCTGCTCCTGGTCCTCGGCAGGGGCCTGCTCCTCGGCAGGCGCTTGGTCGTAAGCCTGCGCTTCCTCGTCGGCCTTCCTTCTCTCGTGGTGCACCATCGCCCCTCCGGCCACCGCTCCGGCCACCAGCGCCCGTCGCCTTACCCGTCGCCTGAACCCCATAGAGAACCCCTTCGTTTCGTTGGCGGGGACATACGACTCTCAGGATGGCTGACCGAGGTCGTGGTTTGGGTGGTGCGGGCCGACGATCACCCGGGTGATTCGGTGAGTTCGAGCTAGGACACCACCTAAGCAACCTACAATACCCGCGTGCGGACGCCAATCAGGAATCCGCCGGATCCGATGTACGCGGAGTTCGAGGTACATCGCACGATGATCCGCGACCGCGGCCGCACCGAGGCCTTCCGGCGCGCGATCAACTCGGTGGTGCGCCCTGGCGACATCGTTCTCGACGTCGGAGCGGGAAGCGGCATCCTCAGCGTGTTCGCAGCGCGCGC
>JADGPN010000594.1 GCA_017882465.1 Solirubrobacteraceae bacterium | reverse complement strand
AGCATCACCGCCAGATCGCGCAGCACCACCCCAGGATCATGCGCCGAGCGTCGCTCCCGCGACGGTGCCATCGCCGCCGACAACGCCCGCGTGAGCCCGACCCGGTCCGCCACGCCAGCCACCAGCACGCTGCCGGCGTGCCCGACCAGGCCGTTCCCGTCCGCCGTCACCGATAGCTTGTCAACCAGCCCTTCACGCTGCACCATATGGGTGATCCTCCTGAGATCGGCCTGCGAGCTGTAGTAACCCGCATTCTCCCTGCTCAGGCGGACGTTCCCGCGCCCCGGCCAGCCCGGGGCGCGGCCGTTAATGAACGATCCAGGTACGGGCTTGAAGTGTTGTCACTCCGAGTTGCGGCGGGCTAAGGATGGGCTTGACCCGACAGATGCGGATCGCGCGGGCGGTCGGTGACGAGATCGATTCTGAGATGATCTTGGGGCAGGTGGCCAAGCGGGGGCGGGCTGTGGTGCCCGCCCGCACGCCGACCATCGAGCGCGACCACGATTGGACCGGGACATGCGTATGAGTACTCAGACGGCAGAAACCGTTCCTTCCACGCTACGGGTGATCGAGCCAAAGCTGATGCTGCCCCGGGTTCACCCCGGGATACTGCGCCGGGCACGCCTGCATGAGATGCTCGATCGCGATCCCGGGGCCGCGCTGACGATGGTCGATGCGGGGGTCGGCTACGGCAAGACGACGCTTCTGCGATCGTGGTGTATCGAGCGCCCGGAGCCCGTCATTTGGATGACGCTCGACGCTGCCGACGATGATCCGGTGCGGTTGTGGACGCACCTGGCCACGGCCGTCGAGCGGCTCGGTCAGGGCCTCGGAGGTCGGGCGCTGATGTGCCTCGGGATGCGGGGCGCCACGGTCGAGACGGCCGTCGATGAGCTGATGAACGGCCTGGTCGCCTACGGCCAGCCGATAACGATCGTGCTCGACGATCTTCACGCGGTCAGAAACGAGCATTCGCTTCGATCGCTTGCACACGCGATCGAACGGCTGCCTGCCAACGCGCGCGTGCTTGCGTCGACGCGCTCGGACCCGGCGATCAGCCTCGCGCGCCTGCGGGCGCGAGGGGCGCTGGTGGAGATTCGCGCGCGCGAGCTGGCTTTCACGGTCGACGAGGCGCGTGAGCTGCTCCTCCGCGAGGGGATCGAGCTGTCTGAGGAGAGCGTCGAGTTGCTCGTCGAGCGTACGGAGGGATGGCCCGCGGGGCTCTACCTGGCGGCGCTGTGGCTTCGTGACGTTGAGGACCCCGATCAGGGGGTACGGTCGTTCGCCGGCAGCGCTCGGCACATCAGCGACTACCTGACGCATGAGGTACTGACGGCGCTCGCGCCCCAGACCAGGGACTTTCTGCTGCGCACCTCGGTGCTGGGACGGTTCACGCCCGATCTCTGCGACGCCGTGCTCGGCCGGGACGACTCGAGCGTGGTGCTCGCGGAGCTCGCACGCTCAAACATGTTCCTGGTCGCCCTGGACGCGAACGGGGAGTGGTACCGCTATCACCATCTGTTCGGCGAGCTCTTACAGCTGGAGCTCGGGGGCGAGGAGGCGCTGGTGCGGCGTCGCCGCGCGGCGGCTTGGTGCCGTGCACAGGGGCTTGTCGAGGACGCGATCGAGTACGCCGCTGCTGCTGGGGACGCTGAGACGGTGGCCGAGCTGCTCGTCGAGCACGACCGTGAGTTCGTCTGGGGAGGGCGGATCGAACAATTTCTTGGCTGGGTGCGCTGGCTTCCCCCCGAGCTGCTCCTCGGGCACCCATCGCTGCCAGCAGCGGGGGCGTTTGCCGCGGCGATGCTCGCCCGCCCGGCGGTCGACGTTCAGCAGCTGCTTGCGATAGCGGAGCAGGCTCGCCGGGAGCGGCCGCAGCTGTGGTCGCAATACGTCGAGGCGGTTGTGGAAGTCACCCGAGCCGCGTTTATCGAGCGGGGCAACGTGGGCGCGGCCGTCGAGCACGGTCGCCGCGCGGTCGCGGCCGCTCGCGCTGGCGCGGACGTTCTGAGCGTCGGCGTCCTCGCGAGCCTGTCGCAGACCCTGTTCTTCGCCGGCGAGCTCGACGAGGCCCGGCGGATCGCGCTGCAGGCCGTCGAGCGACCCGATGCGCCCGACGTCCCCGACGGCTACGTCGTCAGCCTCGGGTTGCTCGCGCTCATCGACGCCGAGCAGGGGCGAACCGAGAGTGCGGAGGCGTGGGCGCGACAGGCGATCAGCTTCGCGCGCAAGCGCTTCCAAGCGGATCTGTGGACGGCATCGATCGCGCACCTCGGGCTTGCGCTGGCGGGCATGGCGACGGGACGTCTCGACGAGGCCGAGCGCGAGGCGCTGCGCGGCGAGCGTCTGCGACGCTCGCCGCAGCCCACCGTCGGTCACGCCCACGCCCTGCTCGTGGTCGCGCACGTCCGCGTCGCGCGATCCCGGCTGGAGCGCGCCACCACCGTCCTCGAGCACGCGCGTAGGGAGATCGCGGGGTTTCCCGACCCGGGGCGGCTAACGGCGATCGCCGCCACGGTCGAGCAGGACCTCATCACGGCTAGAGCGAATGCCGGAAACGGTCACGTCGTGGAGCAACCCACTGCGGCCGAGCTGGCCGTATTGCGGTGCCTCGCGGCCGGTCTCTCACGGCGCGAGATCGGCGCGCGGCTGTACATCTCGCTGAACACCGTCAAGACACACATCCGCGAGCTGTACCGCAAGCTGGGCGCAACATCGCGAGCGGATGCGGTCGCGCGCGCAGAGGCGCTCGGCCTGCTCGATCTCACTCAATCACCCGGGTGATCCTCCGCCCCCACCGCCCAAACCGCGGCCGCCCTCAGGCATGCTCAGGCGAACCGCGGGCTTCTACCGCGAACTTCCCGACTTCCCCCAATCTCAAGGAGGGCAAATGGCTGTCCAACCAGCTCCCCCGACACAAGCTCCAGCCGACTACGACCGCTACGCCGCAGACGAGGAGCGCGGCTACGGCTGGATCGCGTTCGCGGGTGTGCTGTTGCTGATGCTCGGGACCCTGAACTTCATCGAGGGTCTCGCAGCGATCGGCAACGCGCACTTCTTCACCGCGAACGC
>JADGPN010000593.1 GCA_017882465.1 Solirubrobacteraceae bacterium | reverse complement strand
CCGGTCCCCCAACCGCGCCGCCGCCGACCGCCCCGGACGCGGCTCCGCGGAGCCGCGTCGAGCCACACCCTTTCGCGGCAACCGCCCCCGCAGACTCCGCTCCGGCGCTGGGACCTACCGCCCCATCGCCCGGCCCGCCAACGGCGCTCCCGCCTATCGTCCCGGAACAGGGTGCGCACGCGGCCGTCGAGCCATTTCCCGCCGCTGCACCGTCCCTCATTTGCGAGATCAAATGGGTCCGGGGGCGAGGCGACGGGGAGTTCCAGGCGATCTTGCCGGCGCCCGACGGCGGCCAGCTGGTCCTCGCCCACTCGCCGCGGTTCCCCTGGCGGCTGCCGCTCGTGTCGCCCGACGCCACCCCGCGCGCCGCCGCCGCGCACGAGACGCTCGTACGCCAGCTCCTCGCTGCGGGCTGGCAACCCTGCGGCGCCGGCCTCCTCAACTGGTACGCACACCGATTTCGAGCACCCGAGACCTTTTCAGCAGAAGCGTTTACAGCCCTATCCCGAACGGAGACTGATGCCTGATCAGATCTACGCGGAGCAGCTGGACGAGCCCGACCGCTTCACCCGCGGCGAGATACTGCTCCGCGGCGTTGTCGGCGGCGTGGTCGTTGCGGGCGCGATCGTCATCGGCGGGCTGCCGGAGCTCTCGCTGTCCGCGCAGTCCTCGCGGCAGGATGCCGAGATACTGAATTTCGCGCTGGTGTTTGAGGGACTGCAGGCGGCCTTCTATGCCGAGGCCAACGCCAAGAACGTGCTGCGCGGCGAGCTCGCGACGTTCGCCCGCGTCGTCGGCAGCCAAGAGCTCGCGCACGCCGCCTACGTCCGGCGCGCACTCGGCGGCGCCGCCCGCAAGCTTCCGCGCTTCAACGTGAAGGCGGTGACGGACGACCCGGGGAGGTTCGCGCGCACCGCGACCGAGCTGGAGGACCTGGGTGTCGCCGCTTATAACGGAGTGGGGCCTAGCCTTACCCGCGCGGCCTTGGCCGCGGTCGCGCCCATCGCTTCCGTCGAGGCCCGTCACGCGGCCTGGATCCGAGGGGTGTTGGGCGAGGTCCCAGCCCCCGTCGCCTCCGACGCGAGCGTTACCGCCGCACAGGCAGCGTCCGCGGTCAACCGCACCGGCTTGGTCGCCTCACCATGACTTCCTCGCACTCGCTGAGCACCCTTGCAGCCGTCGATCGTGACGACGCGCTGACCGCGGCATTCGCGAAGCTCCACGGCACGACGCGCGCGGCTTTCCTGCGGCGCTGCGTGATCGGCTCCGGTGCCCTGCTCGCAGCAGCAGCGGCGCCGGCCACCGCCGCTGGCCCGAGCATCAGGCAGGACGTCTCCATCCTAGAGTTCGCGCTGACGCTCGAGTACCTCCAAGACTCGTTCTACAGCGAGGTCGTGCGCAACAACGTGCTGACCGGTGCGCTGGCCGACCAGGCCCGCATCGTCGGCGGCCACGAACGCGGCCACGTCGAGACGCTCCGCCATACCCTCGGAGCGAAAGCCGCGCCGAGCCCGTTCTTCGACTTCAAGGGCGCCACCGAGAGCGCGGACGCGTTCCGCCGCACGGCGGTTGCCTTCGAGGATCTCGCGGTCGCCGCCTACAAGGGTCAGGCGCCACGCGTCTACTCGAACCAGTATCTGGCGGCGTTGCTCGCGATCCACTCCGTGGAGGCGCGCCACGCCGCCTGGATCCGCCGCCTGGCCGGCGAGTTACCGGCCCCGACCGCCTTTGACCAACCAGAGTCGCGTGGCGGGACCGAGGCGCTCGTGGCCTCGACACATTTCATCGTCAGGACGGGGAGCCAGCAATCACCGCGCTTCACCGGCTAAGGCGCGACGCGCGCTCCCTGTCGCTCCGGATCTTGGTCCTCGCCGTCGCCGGGGTGATTGCGACCAGCGTTGTCGCGACGCCCATGCGGACGGGCGAAAGCGACCCGCTGCGCGTACCCTCCCTCCCTCCCGTCCGTCCCGCCTTCACGGTCCCAGCAGCGCGCGACCTCGCCCGCGCGACGGGCATTACGGTCTGGGCCCCCATACGGACGGCCGTGCTAGCGAGGTCGCACCCTGCCCGAGGCCGCGTGATCGCGCGACTCGACACGCAAACGCCGGAGGGAACCACGAACATCGTGACCGTGTCCGGCCGCGTCGCGATCCCAGGTCACGGTCTATGGATCCAGGTAAGCATGCCGACGCTGCCCAACGGAACCACCGGCTGGGTCCCTCGCGCAGCCCTCGGCGGCTACGGCGTGGTGAACACCCACCTGATCGTCGACCGCCGCAGCCTGACCGCGACGCTCCTGCGCGGCGGACGCCCAGTCTTCCGCGCGGCGATCGGGATCGGACAGGCGAGTACTCCCACACCCGCCGGCGAGTTCTACGTCCGCGACGAGCTCACCCGCTATAGCAGCCCGACCTACGGACCGCTCGCCTTCGGCACCAGCGCACGCTCGGCAACGCTCACCGACTGGCCGGCGGGCGGGTACGTGGGCATCCACGGAACAAACCAGCCGTGGCTGCTGCCCGGCCGCGTATCCCATGGCTGCATTCGGATGCGCAATACCGACATCCTCCGGCTCGGGCGGCTACTGCCAGTCGGGACACCAATCACGATCCGCTGATGGCACCGCGCGCCAATCGCGTCGTGCCGACACGGGCGGATCCGTCAACATGAGCAGGTACGAACGTTCCATCAGGCCAACCCGCGCCCGAGGCTCCCCGGCGTGATTCACCACCGAACGAGCCGCGCTGCGACAACCTATTGACGGCCCGCCCGCCACGGACGTCCCGGGGCGCGACGCGTCGCGCTACTGGTATGAACGGACCGCGGTAGCGCCGACAAGGGAGCCTCACCGCCGCATCCAGCGCGGAACGGCCGCCCCAATCTCGGCCGGCCCATGACACCACGAGAGGTCAGGCGTCGTTGAGCTTGGTGAGCCACTCTTTGAGCAGGACCAGTTCGCCGTCGGTGAGAGCCGCCGGATCGTGGGTCGGCGCGGCGCTGAGCGCGATGGCCGCAGAGGTCAGCGATGACTTGGCTGTTGTGTCGGTCTGTGCGCTGTCGAGCGATGTGGTG
>JADGPN010000137.1 GCA_017882465.1 Solirubrobacteraceae bacterium | reverse complement strand
TTCCGCGCGGAGCAGGTCGCTCGCTCAGCCCGTCAGGATTCGCTTCGCGGCGCGAAAGCAGGTGTCCGCGTCGACGCCCCAAACAGCTCTTCTGCATCCGCCCGGCGCTCGAGGCGTCGGCCGACGAGCCGCCGCCGCTCGTGCTGCTCGTCCGGACCAGCAGCGACGCGGCTCACGACCGCATTCGGAACGGACCGGAAGTCTTTGAGTCTCTTTCGCGTGTCCTGCCGCGCAGTGACGCTTTCGCGCTGAGCGGACCTCCCGCTCCGAGCGCTCTGTGTCGCCTTCGAGCTGCGTCCGTTCGGTTACGGGGCATCCAGACGCCGGGCTGATCAAGCCGATCCAGCTTCGGTCGGCGGCGCAGCTGCTGCAGAGCCGGCGGACGCGAGCCAGGTGCTGGATGAGCCGGCGGCTACCCGCTGATGTCGATGAAGTCCGAGGCTCTGAGCCCCAGCGTGTCTCCACTCACTTCCTCGAGTCCCGCCTTTGATCGTGAGCGAGCCGGTCGAGGACAAGTAGCACTCATACCGGGGGTTGCTCCCGATCGTCTGGACGCCGTGCTCGACCGCCAGCAGCACGTTCGCCGCCGCGATCGTTTCGGTTGGGTCGACGGTGAGTTTCGGCGCCGCCCAGAGTCTTAGGATCAGACCATGCCCCGCGTCTGCGTCCACGGCCCGCTGCGACAACTGGCCGGCGGCGCTGCGGAGCACAAGCTGCAAGCGGGCACGGTCCTCGAGCTGCTGCGCGAGCTCGAGCGCGAGCATCCCGCGCTGGACGGTTGGATCGTCGACGAGCGCGGCCTGATCAGACAGCACATCAACGTATTCATCAACGGCGAACGCGGCGGGGAGGACACGGCGGTTGCCGCCGACGCCCGCGTCGAGATCCTGCCCGCGATCACAGGAGGCTGAGGAGATGACCGAGCTGCTGGTGTCCACGAAGAAGGGGCTGTTCGCGCTCTCGGGCGAGCCCGGCGGCGACTGGGAGATCGGCGCCCGGGCGTTCGCCGGCGAGCCGGTCGACTACGCGGTCCGCGACCCGCGCACGAGACGAGTGCTGGCGACTATGACCTCGCCGTTCTACGGCCCGAAGGTCTTCTGCACCGAGCGGCCGGCGAGCGATTGGGGTGCCGCCAAGCGCCACGAGGGATGGGAGCAGGCCCGGGGCGTCACGCTGCCGGAGGGGGGCGAGCAGGCGCTTGAGCGGATCTGGGTGATCGCGCCCGGCGAGGCAGACGGGCTGATGTACGCGGGCGGGGATCCTGGAGTCCTGTTCCAGTCCGCCGACGGCGGCTCCACGTGGGAGATCAACGCCGGCCTCTGGGAGCACGACACGCGCCCGAAGTGGCAGCCAGGCGGCGGCGGGCTGTGCGTGCACTCGATCGCCCCGTGGCCGGGCGACCCCGACAAGCTGTCGGTCGCGATCTCGGCGGCGGGCGTTTGGCACACCGACGACGGCGGGCGCTCGTGGCGGCGGGGCAACCAGGGGCTGACGCCGCGCTACCTGCCGGACGAGGTGATCGCCGAGCTGAACCTGCCCGAGCCGCCGCCCGACGCCGACACGGCGCTGTGCGTGCACCACATGGAGCGCGCGCCGGCGCGCCCAGAGCGGATGTTCATCCAGTTCCACGGGGGCGTGTACCGCTCCGACGACGCCGGCTCCAGCTGGAGCGAGATCGGCGCGGGGCTCCCGTCGGACTTCGGCTTCCCGCTGGCGGTCGACCCGGCCGACCCCGACAGCGCGTACGTGATCCCACTCGTCGCTGACATGGACCGGGTGATGCCCGAGGGGCGCGTGCGCGTGTACGAGACGCGCGACGGCGGTGAGACCTGGGCGCCGCGCGGCGACGGGCTGCCGCAGCAACACGCGTACCTGACCGTCCTGCGCCAGGCGTTCCAGCGCAAGGGCTCCGGGCCATCGCTTGAAATCTACTTCGGCTCGACTACCGGCGAGGTGTTCGGCTCGGGCGACGCGGGGGCGACGTGGTTCGAAGTCACGGCGCGGCTCCCGCCGGTGTATGCGGTGTCCGCCAGCTGAAGCTGCTCGGCTTCGGCGGCCGCGCCGGTCCCCGCCGCCCGCTGAAGCAGCCACGCGACGCGCTCGGCGGTCAACCCGGCCGCCGGGTCGGTCGTGACCAGCAGGGTCGGGCCGGGCCGCCGGCTCGCCCACTCGACGCAGGCTCGTCGTGGGCGTCGTCAATCCACGCCAGCGGGCGTGAGCGCCCCGCGTGGAGCTCGATCGCGTCGAGCTTTCAGCGCCGGCGAGCCCCGGGATCGCTCCGTCGAGGGGCAGGTACGGAAGCGGGCCGGCCAGCCCCAGCGCACGCGGTACCGTCGTTGGGTCGGCCGCATGCTGGCCGGGGTGTCGGTTGGCCGACGAAGCGGCGCCCAGAACGAGGGAATGGAGCGCAACTTCGCCGTCGGTCCGGACGAGAGGTAGCATTCTGCCAGCGCGGTCGCCTGACGACTCCATCAAGGCGCAGCGGAAGTGTCGCGCGGCGAGCGGAGCAGGTCTCTCGTCGGACGCCGTCGGCGTCCGTCAATTTCGCCAATTGTGCGCATCTCCTGGACGGTGAAGACCTTCACTGGCGGGTCGGCAACGAGACTCGCGACGCGCTCGACGCCAGGCAGCACACAGCGGCTGCAAGCGCTTCGGGGTGCGCCGACGCCGGCCCTGAGCTATCGCTCGACGAGCGGAGCGGCCACCAAATCATCGTTGCTGCAATAGGCGTGAACAGGCAGCGCCCGGCTGGCCTCCGCTGAACCTGCTCTGCGAGTGCCACGGGTACGTCAGGATGGCGCCAACCCCTCCCCCCCAATGCACGGAGCCCGGGAACTCGCCTCGCCCGTCAGGCTACGGGTAGCCGTCGGACGCGCCCTTGGCGAGGTGCGGGGAAGCCATCCCGAGCGGCGTGAGTCCTAGTTTCGCCCTTGCAGGGAATTCAGCGCCGACTCGGTCGACGCTGCTCCGTTCGTGTCACAGCAGGAGCCAGCTCGAGGCCAGCCGCGACTTCCGCTTTGACCCTGCCGCCCGCCTTGCCGGCGCTCGGCTCACCGGAGACCGAGCAAGCGGACCGCCGTCTGGACCGCGAATGCTTTCCCTGGCGATGCGGGACGTCCCGTCTGCGCGAAGTCCATCGCTGCCGCAGCTCGTCTGTCGCGAGAGCGCGATCATGATCTGCGAGCGCGTATGTACCGGTTACCTCGCGGGCGCGTCGCGATCCTCGCGGACGGCTGCGGATGGTCGAGATTCTGTCGGCGCTGGTCATGTCGGTGTCGGTCACCGGGATGTGGAAGACGTGTTGATAGCCACCGACGGGCGCGAAATCGGCGCGGGCGGACTAGCTGCGACAGCCCGCGGGGTCCGGCAGCTTCTCGGTGGCTGGTCTGAGCTCTGAGTGACGCGCCGGGTGACGCGGAATAGCGGCACGGGTTTGCGGATGGCGGTCAGTTGGCGCCGACGGCAGCTAGCGCTTCTTGCCGGGTCTCGTGCATGGGAAGCTGGCGATCGAGGGCTGTCAGTTCGAAAGCGCGGCGAGGGGATCCCATTGGGCAGGCAATCGCGAGCTGGCGCCCTGTGTGGTCTAGGTGGCGGAAGGCGTTGAGCAGCAGCGCGATTCCCGAGGAGTCCACCAACGAGACGGCCTCGAGGTCGATGACGATCGCTCGTGCTGAGGAACGCAGCGCAGCATTGAGCTCGGGTGCGAGCTTGATGCAGTGTGCGAAGTCGAGTTCGCCGCTAACAGTGACGATCGCGACGTCGTCGAAGATCGTTGTTGTCGTCTCACTTGTCTCCTCGTGCACGGTGCGAGGCTACCCTCGACGGCGAACGGCTAGCCGTGTCGCGCCGCGCGGGCGTGCGCGTGACCGGTTGGGGTGTCAGTCGTGGGGGCGATAACCAGCATTGTGGCGTCGTCGCGCAGCGCGTGGGGGGAGGCGTCTATCACTGCGTCTTGTAGCCCGCGCACGGTCGTCGCTGCCGAGCAGGGACCCAGTGCGGCGAGGATTGCGCGCAGCCCGTTCTCGCCGATGCGGCTGCCGTCGGTAGTGCGGCGCTCGCTGACCCCGTCGGAGTACAGCAAGAGTCGGTCCCCGGGCGCCACCTGAGCGCTGAGGACCGGGAACGCGCGCTCGCTAAACCTGATGCCGAGCGGGTAGGTGCGATCGCCGTCGAGCTCGTCGACACGCCCATTGGCGTGCAGGATCAGCGGCGTGGGATGGCCGCAGTTGATCCAGCGCAGCCGATGCCCGTTGGCATCCCAGGACCCCAGTACCGCTGTCAAGTAGAGCTGCATGTCGAGCGTCAAGATTGCCTCGTCGGCCAGCCGCGCGGCTTCCTGCAGCCCAGCCCCGGCGCGGCGGGCGGCGCGCAACGCGCCGATCGCCAGCGAGGAAAGCGCCGCGGCCGAGTTGCCCTTGCCGGTCGCGTCGGCGACGACCAACCACAGGCCGTCCGCGTTTCCGGCGTAGTCAAAGAAGTCGCCGCCGACGTCATAGCCGGGCAGCACACCCCCGGCGACCTCGGCCCCCTCAACGCGAGCGAGCCGCGGCGGGAGCAGGTTCTGCTGAATCTCCGCCGCGGGCTGCGTGTCCTTGCGCCGACGGACGGCATGCAGCGCGTCGGTGTAGCCGGAGGCCAGCTCCAGCGCTAACGCGGCCTGGCCTGCGAATGCCTCGAGATCAACCCCCGGCCGGTCGCGAGCGAGCAGAAAGCCCATCACGCGATCGCGCACGACCATCGGCCAAAGCGTGCTCGGTCCAACGCGGTCGATCACCAGCGCCCGCAACTGCGGCAGAGCCTCCGGAATGATCTCCGGTCCGACGCCGACCGGCGCACGGATCCGCTCGGGAAACCGCTCTACATCGCCGGCCAAGCGCAGGGCGAATGACCCCTCCACAGCCAACACGTACCCAGCGACCGGACGGCCCGCCTGCGCCGACGCGACCTCGACGACTCGTTCGGGCACCAGATGCGGCACCGACGCACCGAGCAACTCCCCAGCATCGGGCTCTCCACTCTTCATCGTCGCATAGCAACATACGCGCTCGCCCACCCAATCCGCCACTCACCACCCCAACAGCCGCCGCGCCGAGGTTATGGAGCACGATGTCCTCGAGCGCCGCGAGCGTACGCTCACATCGTTGCGGCTCGAGTCGCCGGGGGCCGGTGACGGCGGTCGCGAGCAGTGTCTGGGTAAGCGGCACAGCAGACGTCCCTGACGAGCTACGAGTGCCTGGACGAGGCAAGTGAGCTTCGTTCTGGAGAGCGCTGTCCGGTGCGAGTTCGAGGACGATGCCGAAGGGCTGACGGTTGACATGCCCAGGGGAGGCGTTCTTGCTCTCTACCGGTCGCGCTCATCGCGGACCTAGGGCCGCGATCTGCTGCTCGAGTTCGCCGCGCAGCAGCTCGACACCGAGCGGCTGGGGCGCGGGGACGGTAGTTAGCTGGGCTCGTGGCCGAGGATGGCCCGCTCGCGGCTCTCATCCGCGCAGCGTCCGAGCAGGTCGGCGAGTTGACGTTGCTCGGCGCGCGTGAGCCGCGCAAACATCGCGGACTCGGCGAGCGTGGCGATGAGACGGTTTCGGGCCTCGACTCCGGCGGCGGTGAGCGCGAGTGCCTTGACGCGCCGGTCTGCCTTGACGCGAGCCCGCGCGACGAACCGCCGACGTTCCAGCCGGTCAACCAGGAACGTCACGTTGGACGGATCGCAGTGCAGGCGCTCGGCGAGCTCACGCCGAGACAGCGGCCCGAGCTCCGGATCGAGCTGCCAAAGGGCGTCGGCCAAAGGGATCGTCAGGTCGAGCTCGACCAGCGTGTCGTGAAGCTCGTGCTCCAGAGCGGTGTGGACGGTATACGCAGCCTGCGCGAGCTCGTACCTAATCCTTGAAGTTTTCACGTGCTGATAAACTATTGAACTCTTCACGTATTTTCTAGCGGATGGAGAGGACGGCGCTCATGCCTGAGAGACGAGAGCCGGAAGTCGAGCCGTTGGACGAGGCGGTAGACCATGTTCGCGGCCCCGCGGACGCGCAGGTGGTCCTCGAGTACGGCGATTACGAGTGTCCTTACTCTCGGCGGGCGTACCGCGAGATCCAACGGGTGGAGCAGGAGCTCGGCGGCAATCTGCGCTTCGCGTTTCGCCACTTTCCGCTTACCGAGATCCATCCCCACGCGTTCGCCGCCGCCCGGGCAGCCGAGGCGGCAGCACGCCAGGGCCGGTACTGGGACATGCACGAGGTCCTCTATCGCCGCCAGAAGGCGCTCGACGCCGCGGATCTGCGCGAGAACGCGAGCGAGCTCGGCCTCGAGCTTGCTCGCTTTGACGCCGACTTCGAAGGCGAGGCGGTGCTCGAGCGCATCAGTCGCGACATTCGCAGCGGGATCGCGTCCGGCGAGGTCACGGGCACGCCGACGCTGTTCCTCGACGGGGCTCTGCACCGCGGCGGCTACGACGCGGCCGCGCTGCTGAGCGCGCTTGCCCGGGTGAGAGAACCTACGGTCAAGCGATGAGTGAGCCCGCGCGCCGCCTTCCCGTGATCCTCGTCGTCGACGACGAGCCGACGGTGCTCGCGGCCGTCGCCCGCGACCTGCGTCAAGGGTTCGGGGAGCGCTACCGGATCGTCCGCGCCGGCTCCGGCGACGAAGCGCTCGAGGTCCTGCGCGAACTGGTCCGCCGCGGCGAGCAGGTGGCGCTGCTGGTCGTCGACCAGCGGATGCCCGGCCTCTCGGGGACCGACTACCTCGTGCGTGCGCGGGAGGTCGTGCCCACGGCCAAGCGTGTGCTGCTGACCGCCTATGCCGACACCGAGGCGGCGATCCAGGCGATCAACGAGGTCGACCTCGACTATTACCTGCTCAAGCCCTGGGACCCGCCGGAGGACAAGCTGTTCCCGGTGGTCAGAGACCTGGTGGGCGCGTGGGAGTCCGGCGCTGCGCTCGAGGCGGGCGGGGTGCGTCTGATCGGGCACCGCTTCTCGCGCGCCACCCACGAGCTGCGTGACTTCCTGGCACGCAATCTCGTCCCGGCCCGGTGGCTTGACGTCGAGCGCGACGCGGAGGCGCGGCAGCTGCTGAAGGTGGCGGGCGTGGACGACGACCGACTGCCCGTGACGCTGCTCGAGGACGGGACCGTGCTCGAGCGCCCGACGGTGCTCGAGCTGGCCGAGCGGCTCGGGGTAGCGGGACAGCCTGCGCTTGAGCACTACGACCTCGTGATCGTCGGCGGTGGGCCCGCGGGCCTCGCCGCGGCCGTGTACGGCGCGTCCGAGGGCCTGAAGACGATCACGGTCGAGCGGGAAGGACCCGGCGGTCAGGCGGCCCAGTCGAGCCGGATCGAGAACTACCTCGGGTTCCCGGCGGGCCTGAGCGGCTCCGAGCTCACACAGCGGGCGACGACGCAGGCGAGGCGCCTGGGCGCCGAGCTCCTCACCCTCCAGGACACGACCGGCCTGCGCGTCGAGGGCTCGGGGCGGATCGTCGAGCTGTCGGGCGGCGGCAACCTCAGCGCGTCGACGGTTCTTATCGCATCGGGGGTTTCCTACCGCCAGCTGAACGCGCCTGGATTCGCCGAGCTGACCGGACAGGGCATCTACTACGGCGCGGCCCTGACGGACGCGCGCGAATGCAAGGACCAGCACGTCGTGGTGATCGGCGGGGCCAATTCCGCCGGTCAGGCGGCCGTATACCTCTCCTCGTACGCAACACGCGTGACGATGCTCGTCCGCGGCGACTCGCTGGCGAAGTCGATGTCGCACTACCTGATCGAGCAGATCGAGGCGCTCGACAACGTCGAGGTGCGGACGCGGAGCGCGGCCGTGGCCGCGGAGGGCGACGGCCGCCTGCGCGCCCTGCGCATTCGCAACCCGGACGGCAGCGAATCGGTCGAGCAGGCCGACGCGTGCTTCGTGTTCATCGGCGCCAGGCCGCTGACGGACTGGCTCGACGGTGTCGTCGCGCGCGACGAGCGCGGCTTCATCCTCGCCGGTCTCGACGTCAAGGGCGACGGCTGGTCGCTTCAGCGGGACCCGTTCCCGCTCGAGACGAGCGTGCCCGGAGTGTTCGTCGCCGGCGACGTCCGCGCGCGCTCGATCAAGCGGGTGGCGAGCGCCGTGGGCGAGGGATCGATGGCGGTGTCGCTCGTGCACCAGTACCTCGCCGAGGCATGAGCCCGGCAGGCGCAGCACCGGCCACCGTCGCTGACCTCAGGCCAGTCGACCTGTTCGATGACCTCGACGACACCGAGCTCGCCGAGTGGGCGGCGGCTGCCGAGCGGCGCGACGCCGAAGTCGGGGATGTCGTCCTCGACGAGAACTCCGAGTCGGAGGGGCTTTTGTGCCTGCTCGAAGGGACTCTGCAGATGTTCCGGCACGACGGCGACCGGCTCGAGCCGGTTGGGCACCAGACGGCGCCGACCTGGATCGGCGCCGTGCCGGCCCTCACCGAGACCCCGGTCAACGTGCGCATGGTCGCGGTGACCCAGGTGCGCGGAGCCGTGATTCCGGCGCCGGAGTTCCGGAGGCTCGCGCTCGCACACCCCTCGGTGCACCGCCGGATCATGCGCCAGGTCAGGCCGCTGATGAGCCGGATCACCGCGATCGAGCAGAACCGGGAACGGCTCGCCTCACTGGGCACGATGGCCGCCGGGCTCGCGCACGAGCTGAACAACCCGGCGGCGGCGGCGCGGCGGTCGGCCGGGCAGCTGGGTGAGGCGCTGGACGTGATGGACTCGACGCTGAGGGCCTTCGTCGACACCGGCCTGGAACGCGAGGGCGCCGCTCGCATCGCCGATCTCCGCGAACAGGCCCTCCGCCAGGCGAGCGAGCGCAGCGCCCTGTCCGCGCTCGACGCCGCCGACGCCGAAGACGAGATGCGCGACCGTCTCGAGGCGCTGGGAATCCCCGATGCCTGGCGACTCGCGGAGCCGCTGGCGATCGCCGGCGTCGACGACGACTGGCTCGCACAGATGCAGGCCGCTGCGGGACCGGCAACCCCGGCCGCGCTCAGCTCCCTCGCGGCCGCGATCGCAGCCCACAATCTCGTCAGCGAGCTGCGCGAGTCGACCGACCGCATGAGTTCGCTCGTAAGCGCGGTCAAGGCGTACGCGTACATGGACCGCGGCGGCGTCGTCCAAGCCGACATCCACGAGGGCCTCGAGACGACGCTCACCGTGCTCTCCCACAAACTCAAGCACACGCAGATCGAGATCAGGCGTGACTACAACCGCGCGCTGCCGCCGTTGACGATTTACGGCTCCGAGCTCAACCAGGTGTGGACGAACCTGCTCGACAACGCGATCGACGCGGTTGGCGAGAGCGGGACGATCACGGTCAGCACGAAACGCGACGGCGATTGCATCCTCGTCGAGATCGCCGACACAGGACCCGGGATCCCGCCGGAGGCCCGCGCCCACGTGTTCGATCCGTTCTTCACCACCAAGGACGTCGGGCGCGGGACGGGCCTCGGCCTGGACACCGCCAGACGGATCGTCGCGGACCGCCACGGCGGCTCACTGACGTTCGACACCAGCGAGCGCGGGACGACCTTCCACGTCTGGATCCCGCTCACCCAACCAGACACCCTCAGAACGGAGACGCCCGCATGACCACCTGCACCCACCTCGACACAATCACGGTCACCGAGCTGCCCGACAGCGTCCCCGGCTGCGAGGAGTGCCTGAAGACCGGCGACGTCTGGCTGCACTTGCGCATCTGCCTGGAGTGCGGCCACGTCGGCTGCTGCGACGACTCCCCCAACCGGCACGCGACCGCCCACTACCACTCAAGCGGCCACCCGCTGATCCACTCCCTCGAGCCGGGCGAGGACTGGAGCTGGTGCTACATCGACGAGGTCGGGATGCTCATCCCCGAGATCACCGGCCACACCCGGATTCCGCCATCGCCGATGCTGTACGGCTGACGGCAGCCGCCGGGACCGCTGCGTAGCCTGTGGCCGTGTCGGACATCCCGCGAGCGCTGGCGCACCAGCCTCATCGAGGCGACCCCCGACTGGGCCGTCGAGCACGAGCACGTGGCCGACGTGCTCGGGCGCCTGATCTGGGGCACCGACACCGGCGCCTTCTACCGCGAGATCGCCCGGCTCCCCGAGCTACCCACCGGTGGCATTCACCGGATCGACTGGCCGAGGCTGACGTGGAGGCACGGCCGTTCGAGGACTCGAGTTTCGACCTGGTCGTCACCACTTCCCGGACCCGCCGGGGCGATCGCTGAGATAGAGACGACCAGCAGCACCGCCACGCGGTCCGCGGCGCGCATGGTGTGCATACGTACGAGCGCGCCGGCCTAACGTGCAGCCAACGAACCGGACGGGCACGACTGCGCGAAGCCCAGCGCCCGCGTCGACCCAGGCCGGCAGCTCCTCGCTGCTGCATCGTCGCCCGAGCGGCACTCTCGGCGAGCTTCCGCTCTCCGCACGATCCAGCAGCGACAACCGGCCAACGATGCCCGTCC
>JADGPN010000592.1 GCA_017882465.1 Solirubrobacteraceae bacterium | reverse complement strand
GCACCGGGTGTCATCCCGCACCGCTTGTGCGAGGATCTACTGGGCGACGAAAGGGACGAGTTCTCGCCGTAGAAATAGAACTGCTCTGTCGGCGGCCACGGGAAACTGCCCAGTGACGGCCATTTAACTGCCCGCTGGCGGTCATGAAAACTGCCCGCTGGCGGTCACCAGATCTGCCCATCTGACTTGTTGATCGTCCCGCGCGCCTGCAAGGTGCGGGGGCCCTCCTCGGGTGCGCTGAACGGCGCCAACCGTTGTTCAGCTCCCAAGGAGGGGTGAAGTGAAGTCTGCCGAGGAGATCATGGAAATTCTGGAAGCCTACGATTTGACCGGTTCGTTGCGTGATGCTGCCGAGCTTGCGGGGTGTTCGCATCACACGGTCGCCCAGTATGTGGCCGCGCGGGAGCGGGGCGAGTTGAGGCCCGGTCGCGCGGAGCGTCGGGAGATGCTGGTGGATCCGTATCTGGACAAGCTGGAGGAGTGGGTGGACCGCTCGCGCGGCAAGGTCCGCGCCGATGTCGCCCACGAGAAGCTGATCGCGTTGGGTTACACGGGCTCAGAACGCACCACCCGGCGAGCGGTCGCCGAAGTCAAGGCGGTGTATCGGGCCGGGCGCCGGCGGGTGCATCGGCCGTGGGTGCCCGAACCCGGGATGTGGTTTCAGTACGACTTCGGTGACGGTCCGCGCGTCAATGGTGTTGGCACACAGTTGTTTTGCGCGTGGCTGGCGTGGTGCCGGTTTAGGGTGGTGCTGGTACTGCTGGATAAGACGGCGCCGTCGGTGATGGCCGCGATCGATGCGACACTACGCGCTTTTAGCGGGGTGCCCACCTACGCGTTGACCGACAACGAGAAGACGGTAACCAGCGAGCATGTCGCGGGGATACCGGTGCGCAACGCCAAGATGCTGGATTTCGCCCACCATTACGGGCTGACGATCGCCACGTGTATGCCGGCCGATCCGGCCAGCAAGGGCGGCTCGGAGAACGCGGTCAAGATCGCCAAGGCCGATCTGGTGCCCTGCGAGGCCAACCTGCTACCGGAATACGACAGCTTCGCTGAGCTCGAAGCGGCGTGCGCGGCGTTTTGCCAGCAGGTCAACAACCGCCCGCACCGGGTGACCCGGCGTGTCCCGGCCGAGATGCTGGCCGAGGAACGCGCCCGGCTGCACCCGCTGCCCGAGCACCCCTGGACCGCGGCGTTCGGGGTGACCCGCACGGTGGGGCTCAACACCCCGATGGTCGCGTTCGAGCACGGGTCCTATTCGGTGCCGCACACCCTGGCCGGGCAGACGGTGTGGGTGCGGCCCTACGCCGAGCAGGTGGTGATCGTGCATGTCGGCGACGCCGGCCCGGTCGAAGTCGCCCGCCACGCACGCACCACACCGGGTAACCCGCGGGTCGACGACGCGCATTTCCCACCCCGGCCGGAGGGGCCGCTGAACCGAACTCCACGTGCGAAAACTGTTGCTGAGGCGCAGTTTTTGGCTCTCGGTGACGGAGCAGCGTTGTGGCTGACCGAGGCCGGGGCCGCGGGATGCTCGAGGATCCGGGCCAAGATGGCCGAGGCCGTCGACTTGGCCGCACTGCACGATCCGGCCAACGTGGACCGCGCACTCGGGCAGGCCGCGACCGCGGGCCGGTTCGGCCACGGCGACCTGGCCGCCATCTTGACTCATCAGGCCGGCGACTGCGCCACTACCGCGAACACCACCGAAGCGTCGCGGGCCAGCGAGCACAACAGCCTGGCGCAAGGCACCGGCGGTTGGGCCGGACTGGGCAGTGAGGAGGCGAACTAGAGATGGCTTACCTCGACATCTCATCGAAGACCGCATTGATCCTGCTCAACACCGACGGCACCGACGATCCTGACCAGCTGGTCGGCGTGGCGGCCGGGGAACTGTTCGAGTGGGCGTGGCTGATCGGCGAGCTCGCCGGCTGGCTCGAGGACGCCGATGAGCACACCCGCGCCGACTTCGACAGGTTCTTCGGCGGCTACCGCACCGCGGACAAGACCGCGTGGTTCGCCGCGCACATCGCCGAACGCATCGCCGCGCTGCTCGACGGGGACCGGGGCCAGCCATGACCACCACACCCACACCGTCGGCACCACCACTGGATGCCGAGTTGGAGCGGCTGCTCAAGCGGATGCGGCTGCCTTATATCCGCCGCGCGGCCCCGGAGCTGCTGGCCACCGCCAAGGCGCAACGCTGGGACCCCGCCGAAGTGCTCAAAGCGCTTCTGACCGAAGAGGTTTGCGGGCGGGACCGGTCAGCGTTAGCGACCCGCCGAACGCGGGCGGGGTTTCCCACCGGGAAGACCTTCGCCGCCTGGGACCCGACGCTGTCGTCGATACCGGCACCCACCCAGTCCGCGCTACGCACCCTGGAATGGATGCACCGCCGGGAGAACCTGGTGGTCTGCGGGCCCTCAGGCACCGGCAAGACGTTCCTGCTCGAAGCCCTCGGACAGCAGGCCGTCGAAACCGGACTGCACGTGGCATGGTTCAGGCTCGAACAACTCGGCGCCCTGGTACGCCGGCACCGTGCTGATGACACCGTCACCAAGGCCATCAGCCGCGTCCTGCGCGCCGACCTCGTCTGCGTCGATGACATCGGGCTGCTGCCGGTTGGCGCTGATGCCGCCGAAGGCCTCTACCGGCTAGTCGATGCCGCCTACGAGAAACGCTCGATCGCGTTATCGAGCAATCTTCACCCGGCAGGATTCGATGAGCTCATGCCCAAGACGCTGGCCACCGCCACCGTCGACCGGCTCCTGCACCACGCTCACATCTGCCAAACCACCGGCGAAAGCGTGCGGCTCACCCAAGCCATGGCCGGCGAGGGGGTGAACGCCTTGGCCTAACCACCATCGGCACGTTTGGTGGGCCACGACCGGGCAGATCTCGTGGCCACCAGCGGGCAGTTTTCATGGCCGCCACTGGGCAGATCCTCATGTCCCTTGACACCCGACCGCGTAGCGGCCCGTAGGGCCTTGACGGCGGCGCCGTTCGGCGCATGCTGTTCAGGGCAGGGAGGTCGAAAGTGCTTGTGCTGCTTTCGGCTTGGGTAGCAAGGTG
>JADGPN010000591.1 GCA_017882465.1 Solirubrobacteraceae bacterium | reverse complement strand
GGGCTGGCCAGACTGCTCCAACGGAGATGGAAAGCAGTGGTCGCGCGGCGACGGGCTCGCTGTGTGGCAGGCCAAGAGAGGCGCGCGCTAACGCTCAGCCCAGCCGCTCCGCCAATCACGCGAAGCAGGAGCCGAACGTTCGGGTCCGTCCCCCGACCGCCGCGCACACCCGTAGCCAGTCACAATGCGCGGATGGACATCAGCGAGCCGGACTTCATCGTCGTCGGCGCGAAGGTTGCGCTGGGACCCCTCCGGCGCGACCTGGCCGCCTCCTATGCCCGCTGGATGAACCAGCTAGACGTCCGGCACGGCCAGGTCCAGCTGGGCATCGCCACCCCGCAGACCCAGGAGAAATGGGTAGAGGAGAACGTCGAGAGTGGCGCGGAGCGCGAGCCAAAGGCCGTCGAGTTCACGGTCTACGACTGCACCAACTCGACGCCGGTCGGTACTGCTGGCCTGTTCAACATTGAACATGCCCACGGCAAGGCAGAATTTGCCATCGTGATCGGTGAGGGCCGGGGCCGGGGCCTCGGCACCCAGGCCACGCGGCTCGTGCTCGATTTCGCATTCCACGTGCTGCAACTGCGTAACGTGGTGCTCGAGACGTTGGAGTGGAATGTCGCGGCGCTGACAGCGTACGAGCGCGCGGGCTTTCGACGCGTCGGCGTCCGCCGCGGCGCCGTGATGAGTCGCGGCCGGCGGACGGACATCGTGATCATGGACGCTATCCCGGAGGACTTCGGCGCGTCGGTGCTGGGCTGAGGCAACAGCGGTAACCCGTCGTGCATGGTGCCCACTGCCGCTTCGGGCTAATTGCAGCAATCTCGATTGACCCGATCGGGCCGTCCGACGCTGCGGTTTGGAACGCCACCAGCCACGCCGACCCGCACAGCCACGGCTGCCGGTCCGCCCCGGCGATGAAGCACTCCGGCGGCGCCGACCTGGCGGTCGCCCTCCACCGTTAGCCACGAACTCCTGAGTAGCAAGCACAAGAGCAGCAGCCTCGCGGCATCGCCGGGACTGCTGCACCCGGACAGACGCAGCCACGACGCGCCGCCGCTCGCATACCCGCGCGGACACGAAGGCAGGGCGGGTCAGCGGCGGAGGCGAGAGACCCGAGATTCGCCACCTGCGGGGAAGCCCGGCAACGAGCGTGCGCACCCGCTCGGAGGTGAACGGGGGGCGGGTGGCCGCCCGGCCCCGCGCCGGACGGCCACGGCAGATCAGCAGTCCGTTCCTACCGAGCGGCGCGCAGGCCGGATGTCGCTGAGATCACCGGTGCGGGCCGGGAATGGACCGTCTCGATGATCTCGCTGCTGTCGATTCCCTGGAGGTAGATGCTGGTGACCCCCAAATTGCAATGCCCGAGTTGCCGCTGGATGACCACCAGCGGGACGCCCTCGTGGGCGAGCTCGACAGCGTGGGCATGCCTCAACTGATGAGGCGCAAAGCGCCGACGGACGCCCGCCATTTCCGCCGTTCGACGCAGCTGCTTACGCGCCGCGGACGCCTCCCAGCGCCTCCCGGCGGTGGGGCCGTGGATGACACAGAACAGCGCCCCGACAGGCAGGGTCGCGCGAATCTCCAGGTACGAGGTCAACTGACCCCACGCCCAGCGGTCCATGCCCACCTCGCGACGCCGGCCGCCTTTCCCGGCGCGCACCACGACGGCACCGCGGGAGCGGTCAAGGTCGGTCTCAGCGAGGTCGAGTGCTTCGCTGATCCGCAGCCCGGCTCGCCACAGCACGATGATCAGCGCTCGCAGGCGGGCGCCGTCCGCACCGTTGCCGGTGGCGCTCATGACGGCGACGATCTCTTCGACCGTTGGCGGGTCGGCGGGAAAGCGTAGGCCTTTGTTCTTGGGCGGCCTGCCCTGGTGGTAGCCCGGCATCGTCACCGGCGAGCGACGATGGCCGGCGGCGTCGAGCAGCCTCTCGGTTGGGCACATGGCTCCTCCTTTGGAGCGATTGGTTGACCACCCTGCCCTAACCGCTCGCGGGCGCCGCTGCCACCTCGACGGAAAGACCACCTCCACGGACTAGGGTGCTGGCAGTGGATCGCGTGGCCGAACGGCGGCGGGCTGTGGCGCTCGCACAGCACTACCGGGCGTCGGAGGGACTCTCGATCACCCAGATCGCCGAGCGGCTCGGCCGGTCGCCAGCGACCATCAAGGCCTACTTCTACGACCCGACCGGCGAGAAGGCCCGGGCGGTGAAGGGGCGCTACCAGGGAGTCTGCCGCAGCTGCGGCGCGTACACACAGCCGCGGAACGGCAAGGGCGACGCGTACGCGTACTGCAAGGCGTGCCACCCCGGCGCGATCGAGGCCCGCTGGACGACCGAGCGGGTGCTCGACGCTATGTGCGACTGGCGCGCCCGCTATGGCCGGCTGCCGTCGTCTTACGACTGGTCGCGTACGCACGCGCGCTGGCGTGGCGGCGAGCCGCTCGAGCGACTCAGCACCGGCGACTGGCCTTCCGCCGGCGTCGTGACCGCCGTCTACGGGAGCTGGAGGGCGGCACGGACGGCGGCCGCATCATTCGCGTCGAGCAGCGGATCAGCGACAGTCTGGTGGTCGTCGCGCGACCGTTCACGGGCGCGATCGAGCCGCTCTGTCAGATCGAGATCGTTCATCGGTCGCTCAGACCCGCACATACGGCGTACTCGGTCACGTCGTCCACCGAACGCCTCGCGTCACCCACCGGGAACAGCCGCCTGCGGCCCCGGCGCCACCACCCGCATGTGCGGCCGGAGGTGCTCCACGAAGAACTCGTCGCAACAGCTGAGCGACGGCACGCCTCATGGTGAGTCAGCGCGATCCGCCGAACCGGCTCCACCGTTATATCTGGCGAACGGTCCGAGACCGATGCCAGGGCCACGTACCCGGCCCTCCCGTTGCTCGAGCTGCTCGCCGATCTGGATGCTCACAACACTCCGCTCCGTTTCAAATCGCCTCCGGCATTGCCTTCTAGGTACAGGGTTTACGGGCCTGAATCTCGATTTGTGCAGCAGGTTCCTGAGTGGTTGCGCCCGTTGGTGGGCGAAGTGCTGACGACGGCCGACCGGCCACGCGTCACGAAGG
>JADGPN010000590.1 GCA_017882465.1 Solirubrobacteraceae bacterium | reverse complement strand
GTGCCGACCGCGAAGCCCCGTTCGGCGGCTCAAACGCTTCGGTCCACTCCCGGTTTCCGTTCGAAAGCCTGAATTGATGTCTGGTCCGAGCACAGCTAACCTGGATTTCCGGTGCGTTTATTCGACCCTGCTGCGCGGTGGGCGGGGTCAGGCGGGCGGGAAGCTGAAGCTGAGTTCGCGGCCGTCCCACCACGGAATGGTGGTGGTGCGCTTGTGGTAGCCGGCGTCAGTAGGACTGGGGTGTGGGCGCGGGCTCGCAGCGCGACGTTGATGCCGTCGGGGGTGAATTGCAGCTCGCCTGGGCCTTCGATGAAGTGGCGGAAGATGGTGTCGGGTGTGGCGGTCTGGTACCCGTTGTGAAGGCGGCGAGCGAACATGCGGTAGATGCTGTCGCAGAGCACGCTGAGGGTTGTGTCGAGATCGACGGCGAGCGGGACTTGGCTGGTGAGTGCGTCGAGGTGAAACGCGCGGATTTGCGCGGCGAGTTGGTTCTCGATGGTCCAGCGTTTGGCGTAGCGCTCGATCAGTTGCTTGGCGGAGCGATCGCGCTGGTTGGTGAGCAGCAGGGTCGGCTGGTCGCGGCCAAGTCCGTTGACCGCGAGCTGGCGGAACTGGCGCTTGGCGATCGTGGCGGTCATCTCGGCGACGGTCACGTCGCGGTGCTTGCCGGGCCGCTCGAGACGCACAGGCGCCCAGTCGTCTGCGGGGAGCTTGGCGACCTGGTCCATCAGCGTGCCGCCGCGGCGGCGTAGGGTGATGAAGCCGATCCCGCGGTCGTCGAGTTCGGCGAGCTCGGCGTGAGTGGTCAGCGTCGAGTCGAACACCAACAGCCCGGGCTGCTGGCCGCTGCTGCGTTGCCAGAACTCGCAGAAGCGGATGATCTCGTGCGCCTGCTCGGCCTTGTTGATGTCGGTGTTGGCGTAGCAGAGCGTCGCGTGGCGGCCGTCCTGGGCGAAGAACGTGAGCACGGCGCGGGTCCGCTGCGAGCGCCGCGGAACGTAGTGTTCTTCGAGGATCTGATCCTCGCCGTAACTCATGATCGCGTGGAAGTCGAGGTTGAAGCTCTCGCCGTCGATCAGCCCGGCCGCCTGCTGACGCGGGACGAGCGCCTCGAGCAGAGCCCGGTTCTGCGCGCGGGTGGTGCGGTATGAGTAGCCCGAGAGGTGCGAGCGTTTTGGCAGGGCCGTCAGCCCGCAGAACACGCCGAGCGCGGTGTCGTGCACGACGTCGTAGACGTGCGAGCGCCGACGCCGCTCATACAGCTTGAGCGCCAGCAGCGCGAGCAGCGAGTTGACTGCCGTCAGCTGACGCGTGCCCGGGTAGCCGGCAGCGCCCAGGAGGCCTGGCACGTCGAGCTCGAGCAGTTCGGGCACGAGCAGGAACAACCCTGCGTGCTCGCTTGAGAGCGTCCCTTCCCGCGGCCAATCGCCGGCACCGAGTCGTTGCGCCTTGGGTGCCGGCAGTGCCCCGCTCGCGCCTGCGGGCGCCTGCACGGGCAGCCGGCCGAGGCCTTCCTCGCCGAGGACCTCCCAGATCGCGGTGCGTCCCAACGGTGTGCCCGCCGCCTTCAGCGCGCGTGTGATCTCAGCCAGCGAGTGTCCCTCGCGCCGCAGCGCGAGCGTCAACCTTCGTGCGGTGTCCTTCTTGGGCTCGCTCCGCGGTCCCGGACGCGAGGACGCGAACAACTCAAGACGGCCGGCGCGATAGTCACGAACGAGCGTCTCGACGCTCGCGCGCGTGTACCCAAACCGTCTAGCGACATCCTATGCCGCGGCGCCCTCCAGGAAGTAGGAGCGCAGCGCCTCGTAGCGACGCTGGTTGGGCTCGACCGGACGCGCGAACTGCTCAGCTCCGGGCCGCGATCCCATTGACTAGGTGAATCTAACGGACGCCATGCCTCGTAGCTTGTCAACCAGGGCGGACGGAAACGATCCAAACCCGACCAAAACCCCGGAAATCCGCCACGTGCGAGCGTCCTCGCGCCACACTCACCGACTCTGGCGCGCAAGAATCGGGGACTGTCGTCCGCTAGTTCGAGCCTACCTCCGAACAAAGACCCCAACAAACCCGCCGCCCCAGCGGCCTGTCAGCCCGAATCGACAATCACGAACGGCCGATCCCGCCCACCGGAAATCCAGGCTAAACAGGATGTTGTCGACAAGCGGTCGCGGCGCGAGTCGACACACTTCGTGGTGAGGGCGGGGCAGCGGCTGGGAGCGCTAGTCGCTCGCTGGCGCGGTCCGTTGACTGCGGTCGGAACGCTGCTCGCTGTGGGCGTGCTGGGGTTCGTTCTTGCCGGCCGTTGGGGACAGTTCGCGCGCGCCGCCGCCGGCGCGCCGTGGTGGGCGCTGACAGCCGCGGCGGCGCTACAGACAGCGTCGCTACTGGCGCGCAGCGAGTCATGGAATGTCTGCGTGCACGCTGCCGGAGGCACCGTCGGCCGCCGGCGCCTGTACCGCGCGGCCGGCGTCGGCTACCTCGGCAACATCGTCAACGGCGAGCTCGGGTTCGCCATGCGCATCGCATCGCTGCGGCGTGCCGCACCCAAAGAGACCCCAAAGACGGTGATCCTCGCGGCCACCGAGATACCGATCGTGCTGACGGAAGTCGCGCTCGCGACTCTGTTCTCGTTCACCCTCGTCGCCCCCCTGGGTGTGCCATGGTGGACGCCGCTCGCCGCCTTCTGCGCGGTTCTCGCCGCCGTCGCAGGACTCGCCCGGCTGGCCCGCCAGCACCCGAGCGGATGGTGGAAGGGCTTGACCGCGTTCAGCGAAGGGCGCGCCCGCACGCGCGTTGCCATCTTCGTTGCGCTCGCCGTAAGCGCGCAGATCGCCCGCAACTGGCTGATGCTGCACGCCAGCGGCGTCCACGCCTCGGTATTCGACGCGACCGCCGTGCTGATCGCCGTCGCGGTGCTCGGCGTGCTGCCGGTCGGCCCCGGCGTCGGCGCGGCAGCAATGGTTCTGATCCTCGGGTCCAACGGAGTAGCCGGCGTCACGGCCGCCGGCGTACTGCTGACCGCAACCGGCACGCTCGGCGCGCTCGGCTACGCCGGCTGGGCGCTCACCGACCGCTTCTGGACCAAACGAAAAACC
>JADGPN010000136.1 GCA_017882465.1 Solirubrobacteraceae bacterium | reverse complement strand
CGGTCGTCGACTACTGACGATCCGGCGGGCGCTCGGGGACAAGCTCGTCGAGCACGAACGGCTGCTCAACCACTTCGCGACATTTCTCGAACAGGTCAGCGCGAGCACGATCACCACCGAGCTCGCGCTCAGGTGGGCCTCAAGGACGCGCGGGACCGAGGGATGGAAGGCGGCGAGGCTGTCGGTGGTCAGAGGGTTCGCGCGCTACCTGCGCACGATCGACCCGGCCACTGAGATCCCACCGACCGGGATCTTGCTCCACCGCAAGCGCTACGCCATCCCGTACCTGTACTCCGATCAGGAGATCGAGCGGCTGCTCTCGGAGGCGGCAGCGCTGACGCCGCCGCTGCGGGCCGCGACTTTCCACACCCTAATCGGCCTGCTCGCGGTCGCGGGCATGCGGATCGGAGAAGCGCTCCGGCTTGACCGCGCCGATGTCGACCTCGACGCCGGCGTGCTGACGATCCGACTGACGAAGCTCGGCAAGTCCCGACAGCTACCGCTGCATCCGTCCACCGTGCACGCGCTCGGCCGCTACGACCGCCAACGAGACGAGCTCTGCCCGAGGCCCAACGCGCCGAGCTTCTTCATCTCCACGCGCGGAGGCAGGCTCGAGAAGAGCGGCGTCCAGAAGGTCTTCCGTGGCCTGCGGCGCCGCGCCGGTCTCGATCGTCCGCGGGGATCACCAAAACCGAGATTGCATGATCTGCGCCACTCGTTCGCTGTGCACTGTGATCGATTGGCATCGCACCGGTGCTGACGCGCAAGCCCGAATGCTGTGGCTCTCCACCTATATATGAGCCACGTCGAACCCTCCGCCCGACCGCTTGCGCTGCATCGGCGACCTACCCGGGTCTCGGTGGAGTCGAGGCCGTCGCCGACGCGGTACCCGGGGGGGGTGCTGTGCGCCCGCGACCCGCGCGGGTGGGGGTGACGTGTTGTCACCGCTCGGCTGGTGTCATCCACCCGAGCGTCTTGCGCGGGCGGCCGTTGAGCTGGGCAGCGACCGCGTCGAGCTGCTCCTGGGCGATCCCGCCAAGATCGCCGCGCTTGGGGAAGTACTGGCGCAGCAGGCCGTTGGTGTTCTCGTTGCTGCCCCGCTGCCACGGACTGCGCGGATCGCAGAAGTACACCTGCACGCCGCTGTCGACCCTGAACCGGGCGTGCTCAGCCATCTCCTTGCCCTGATCCCAGGTCAGCGAGCGACGCAGCTGCGCCGGCAGCGAGCGGATGCTCTGCGTCAACGCCAGGCGCACAGGCTCTGCCCGATAGCCGTCCGGCAGCGCCACCAGCTGCGTGAAGCGGCTCGTGCGCTCCACCAGCGTCGCGACCCCCGTCGGCCGCTTGCCCAGCAACAGATCGCCCTCCCAGTGACCGGGCACAGCGCGATCCTCGACCTCGGCCGGCCGCTCGCTGATCATCAGCATCTCCCACACCCGCCCCTGGCCCTGCGGAGCCCGACGACCCCGCGGCTGGCGCGTGCGCCGACCGCTGCGCAACTGCGCGCACAACTCACCGCGCAACGCACCACGTGTCTGCACGAACAGCGACAAGTAGATCGTCTCGTGCGACACCCGCATCTCCGGCTCATCAGCATACGTCCGGCCCAGCCAGCCCGAGATCTGCTGCGGCGACCAGCGCTCCCCAAGCTTCTCCTCCACGACCTCACGCAACCGCGCACACACGGCGAGCTTGGAGCGCTTCGGCCGCCGCGCCCGCCCCCACGCCGCCTCATCGGCGTCGCGCGCCCGATAGCGCTCACGGCCACCATTGCGGTTGACCCCTCCCGAGATCGTGATGTGCCTGCGCCCGATCCGATCACCTGACAGCTCTCACCGCGCGCGAGACCACGCGAGATCTCCTCGCGCCCCTGCTCAGACAGGCATCACTTCGAGCGCTTTCTCGCTGCCGGTTTCACCCCGCCCGTCGAAGTCACATACCGACGCACGTACTCCGGCCTGGCGCCGAGCTTGCGCGCGACCGTCCGCAACGACGTGCCCTTGCCCCACAGCTCCCACACGGGTTCCAGCGATTCACGGTGGTGCGCTTCACCTGAGCGTCCGCGCGATCGCCTCACGTCAGCAGCCGCACGATCGCTGCGATGCCGACCACGACGATCAAGGCGCGCAGGACCGGCTCCGGCAGGCGGCGGCCGCTTTGAGCACCGATGATCCCGCCCAGGATCGATCCAATTGCGATCAGCAGCGCCGGCAGCCAGGCGACGTCGGCGGCGATAACGAAGATGACGCCCGCGACCAGGTTGACGAGCCCCACGAGCACGACCTTGAGTGCGTTGATCCGCTGCAGGTCGTCGTCCAGGGCGAGGCCGAGGATCGAGAGCAGCAAGATCCCCTGAGCCGCGCCGAAGTAGCCTCCGTAGATACCGCTCGAGAACACACCGACCGTCGTCAATGGGCCGGCCCGCTCGTGCTCCCGTGTCCGCCGGGAGGCGAGCGCCCGAGCGAGACGCGGCTGAGCGACGATCAAAACCAAGGCGATCGCTATGAAGGCCGGCACGATCGAATTGAACGCCGACGCGGGCAAGCTGAGCAGGAGGATGGCGCCGGTCACCCCACCGAGCACCGACGCGGCCGCGAGAGGCAACGTTCGCCGGCGCTGGCCGCTCAGCTCGCGGCGGTAGCCGACGGCACCGGCCGCCGAGCCCGGCACGAGGCCGATCGTGTTGGAGACGTTTGCCACGACGGGCGGGTAGCCGAATGCCAGCAGCACTGGGAAGGTGAACAGCGTCCCGCTGCCAACGACGGTGTTGATCGTCCCCGCCACGATGCCCGCGGCGAAGATCGCGAATGCGTGCAGCGGGCTCATGCGGCCCCCCAGTGGTCGTTACTTGCGCGCACGGGCTCTTACCCGAGCACATGCGGCGAAGCTTGAGCCAGACGTCCTGCGAACGGTCGCTGTACTGCTCCACGGGCGATTACCGTCGGTGGCGATGTAGTCGGCGCAAGGGTTGAAGTCGCGGCCGGCGCGGTCACGGAGAATCAATCCAGCCAGGTGCACGACGGTGGACGATGGCAGCTCGATGCCGAGGTTCGTCTCGATTGCGCTGCTCGCTACTGCTCTCCGTGTCGCGCGATCCGTGCGGCGCCGGAGAGGAGCATAATCTCGTCACGTCCATGTTGAACACCGTCGCCCTCCGGCCGCAATGATGTCGACATGCGCTGCGCTGCTGGACGGGAGCGAGGTCATACGAGGATTTGCGGTTGCTCAGGCGGAGACGGGCACCCTGGCCGCCGACATTCCGTCGTTAGCAGCGATCGCAGGAGGACCTAACAAAGTAGGCCATGATGGAGGCATCATCTCCGGCACGCGTCCTCGCCGTTGCGAACCGCACAGCCGCGACGCCGAAGCTGTTGGAGGCTGTACGCCAGCGCGCGGCACGTGGGCTACATCGCCCAGGCCCTCCGAGACCTCGGCGACTTCGAACGGTCCGTCGAGCTGTACACCCGCTCGATCGAGATCAGGCGCGGACACGGCCTAGGCAGCGGCGCGGCCAGGGCCACGGTACACAGTCTCGGCGACCTCTCGCTCGACAAGGGCGATCTGCCCGCCGCCGAGCGCTACTACCGCGAGGCGCTCGCACTCGGCCTCCAGGAGGAAGACGTGCGGTTGCAGGCGTATTGCTTCGCAGGTCTCGCTTGCGTCGCCGCGTGCGACGGGCACGCAACCGTCGCCGGCCGGCTCTGGACGCACGCCGAGCGGCTCGAGCACAAGATCGGCTTCCGAATGGTCGCCGCCGAGCGCGGCCGCTACGAGCGGAACCTGAGCCCGCCGCTGAGCGAGAGCGACGAGTACCACGCCGGCGTCGCGGATGCCGTGAATCTCGACCCGCTCACCGCGGCCGCCGAGGTCCTCCGCAGCTGAACGCGACAGTTCCGTGCCTGCCTCGCTGCGAGAAGTTCGGCACGTCAGGACTGCAAGAGTTCCGCTGTTTCCCCGAACTCGCGCATCTCCGCATCCGTCCCGCCGACCCCGCGTTGCGCGGGCAGGAGGGCGCATGTTTGGCCGACTGCAGGTCACACCTTGAGCACGCGCAGCGGTGGGTGGGCCGCCGCGATCTGGTCGTAATCGTCGTCCTGGGTGACGACGGCGAGTCCGTGTTCGATCGCAGTTGCGGCGATGAGGGCATCGGTGAGCTTGACCATCCGGTGGATTCCAGCGGCTCGGCAGTCCGCGACGAGGCGCGCCCAGCTGACCATGACGGCCTCGCTGATCGGAATCGGGTCCGCCGTCCGCGCCAGCGCGAGAGTGTCGGCGCGACGTGCGCGGCTTTCGGCGTTGCCAGCGTTGAGGACGCCGAGCTGAAGCTCGCCGATCGTGACAACCGACACCGCTACGTGGTCGGGTAGCTCACCGAGCGGCCGCCCGGTCTCCCGCACAATGAAGACCGACGTATCGAGTAGTCCCGAGCTGGGGTCGGTCACAGCTCGTCGAGCGTCTGTCCCGCGAGGTCGTCCAGATCGCGGGACAGGTCCGGATCAGCGGCACGGTCCCGCAGCTGCTCGCGAAGCTGCTCGCCGGAGAGCCATCGGGCGCGGCGGCCGTGGGGGACGATGTCCGCGACGGGTTCGCCGTGGACGGTCAGCGTGACTCGCTCACCGGCTTGGACCGCGTTGATCACCTGACCGGTCCGGTTGCGGAGGTCTCGAACCCCGATCTCCATGTGCGACAGCGTAGCACCGACCTGAGTGGCGTTCCGCGCTTAGTAGCGGATTAGCATTGCTTGCCACCTAAAGATCTTCGGGCACTACGTGCTTCTATCCATGTCCAAGCTAAGCCTAAGCGGTACCGCGTTAGAAATCATGGTCGAGCACATCATCAAGCAGCAACGCGCCGGCGCCTCCAGCCCCCGCGAGCGCCCAGCTCGCCCCGAGGGCGACAAGACATGCGGGCGCGGCGCTGGCCAGCCCGGGCAGGACAGATCTGAGCGTGCCCGCAGCGACTCCCACCGCCCCACTGTCGGGCTTCGATTGGTCCACGCAGCTCAACCCGAACCCATCCGAGGATGACCCGCAGCTCGCCTAGCGACAAGAAAAGGCCAGCCAGCAAATCAGCGGCTTTTGAAGGTCATGGAGCCAGCCGGGATCGAACCGGCGACCTCCTGCTTGCACAGACACCCGCCAACGCGGGCCAAGTCGCGTGGTTTGTTGGGCATTCACCCGTCAGGCCCGCGAACGAGCAGAGCGAAAGCTCGATTCGTTTCCAGCGACTTTGCGGACGCTGGTCCACGGAAGTAGATGCGTGACCAGACGGGCGGCCCGACGGCCGCCGGTGCTCCTCGGGGCGACGCCAGCTCCGAGGAGATGACCGCTAGGCATTGAGATGGTCACAGCCGGGGCCTCGCTCACGTCGTGGGCGAGCAATCTGCCCTCTAACGGCTTCGACCCCCAGACCAACTGCGCCAACAGTTGAGGGGGATCGAGGCAACAACAGAAGCTCTTGGTCCGTAGCGGGACGAGGGTCAAGTCTTGCCGAGGCCTCGGGCGGACTCGCGGAAGCCGACGATCATGTGGAGGTCCTTGGGCTCGAGGACAGTGAAATCTGGTATCGACGTAGCGTATCGTGTTACACTGCGCTACATGAGCCAGCCTCTGAGCCTACGTTTGCCTGAGGCGACGCTCGATCGGCTCGGCGCCCGCGCGCGTAGCCGCAGCGTCGCGCCGCGAACGCTCGCGCAGCGCTACGTCGAGGAAGGCCTCAGGACCGACGAGCATCCCCTGATCCGGTTCGCCGACGGACCGGCCGGCCGACGCGCCCGCCTGGTCGGGACCGGACTTGACGCGTGGGAGGCGATCGAGGTGGTGCGCGACAACGACGGTGATGAGCGGGCCGCCGCCGACTACCTGGTGATCCCGCTCGGTTTGGTGCAAGCCGCCGTCGCTTACTACGGCGCGTACCAGGCCGAGATCGACGAGTCGATCGAGCTCAACGACCGCGAGCGCGCCGCGGCGCACGCGGCCTGGCTGGCCGGGCACGCAGCGCTCAAGCGTTGAAGCTGCTGCTCGACGAGATGCTCGCGCCGGCGATCGCCGGCGAGCTGCGCCGCCGCGGCCACGACGTCGTCGCGATCAAGGAGCAGCCCCAATGGCGGGCACTGTCCGATCCACAGGTCGTTGCGCTCGCGCGCCGCGAGCAGCGAGCTGTGGTGACCAGCAACCTCCGAGACTTCCGCGCGCTGCACGCTGAGCTGATCGCGGCCGGAGGCGAGGGCCACTCAGGCATGGTCTTCATCCCGACCAACTTCCGCCTCACGAAGGCCGCCACCGGTCAGATTGTCACCGCGCTCGAAGCCAAGCTCCGCGAATACACGGGCGACGACGACCTGGCCAATGCCGAGACGTGGATCTAAAGGCCATACCAACGCGGCACGCGCCGGCTGGGTTCAGGGTGAGTTTCGGGAGAATGTCCCGGCTCGCGCGGGCGATTGTGCGCGGCGAGTATGTGGTTTCGATCTCCCGGTAACGCCATGCTGGCGAGGGACCGGCCACGGTCGGCTGCTGCAGCAAGCGCATGACCGCGCCCGGTGTGTCGGCCCCCTTGACGCGCTCGATCTGGCGGTATTCAAGCACCTCGACTGGCGCGAAATCGCCAAGCCGAGGATGTGAGCCGGTCAGCCACGCGGGAACGGTCGGCGCCGACTGGCCGCACTGGCCGGCGACCGCTGCTGACGCTCCGAGGAGCACCTCCGTAGCGATGGTCATCAGCCCGGTTCGCGAGCTTCGCCGGGCGCCACGCCCCCGGGTTCCGCCGCCGCGCGGGGTAGCATAAAAAGTCGTGACGGCGACCAGGGAGCCCACCGACATCGACCTGACCGAGGTCGAGGCGGACATCGACACCACGTCGTATGGCCGGGGCGCGAGCTACGCGCGCCGGAAGCGGGTGCTGTCGCTCAGCTGGGACGAGAGCAGCTCGATGTGGAGCGCGAGGGTGGTGGGCAACGGAGCCGTCTACAGCACCGCGGCCTACTTCTCGGCCGAGCCTGACGGTCTCTCCTTCGAGATGGGAGAGTGCAGCTGTCCGATCGGGTACAACTGCGAGCACGTGGCGGCGGTGGTGATCTCCGCCGCGCGCGACGGACTCATCGCCACCCGCACCGGCCCGGGCGGCACATCCGCCCCACCGGGCAAGCCCGCGGAGGTCGGCACGCCCCGCCGGCCGGACACGCCCCGTGCCGCGCGAGAGCCCGCGCGTGACGCGCCCCCGCCGGCAGTGCCGGTTCCGTCCTGGGAGGGGCCGCTGCGCTCACTGATGGCCCCGGCGGCCGCGCACAGCTCCGGGAACCCGCTGGCGATCGAGCTCACGCTCACGCTCACGGGTGGTGGCGGCGGCCCCGGCGCACCGCGGTTGCAGGCGCGGTTGATGCGGGAGGGCGCCCGCGGCGGCTGGGTGAACGGCTCGCTGTCCTGGGGTTCGCTGGAGTCGTGGAACCTCCGGGACGGCAACTACCGCGAGGATCATCTGGCGCTCGCCCGTGAGCTCCAGGCGATCCATCAAACCCGCCAGGCCCGCAGTGCCCGCTACCACTACGGGTACGCCAACAGCGAACGCACGCTCGATGTGAGCGATTGGGAGGGCGGGCAGCTGTGGTCGCTGCTCGACGAGTCATCCCGGCTGGGACTGGTGACCGTGCACGCCCGGCACGAGTTCGGCGAGGTGCCGCGCTATCGGCACGGCGAGCTGGTGCTGGACGTCACCGGCGCCGACGAGGACGCCGCCCGCGTCACCCCGTCGCTGCGGATCGACGGCGACGCCACGCTGGAGACCTTCGAGCCTGTCCTGTTCCTCGGCGCCAGCGGCCATGGCCTCGTGCTGGCGGAGCGCCGAGGCAAAGATACCCCGGTCGATCCGGAGCGGCGGCCGCTGCGACTGGTCAGGCTGGCACGGCCGACGCCGCTCGCGCTGCAGCGGATGGTGCAGGCCGGCGAGGCGCTGCGGGTGCCGGCGGGCGACCTGGGCCGCTTTGCGACCGAGGTCGCACCGGCGCTTCGCAACATCGCCCCGGTCGTCTCCTCCGACGACTCGTTCACAACTCCGGAGGTGTCGGCACCACAGCTGGTCCTGCGCGCCGGTCACGGCGCCGACCACATCACGCGGACCGCCTGGGAGTGGATCTACACGATCGGTGACAGCACCATGCGGGCGCCGCTGCGGATCAACGGCGACGGACCCGGCTTCCGCGACCCTGAGGCGGAGCGGGCGATCCTTGACACGCTCGATCTCGGCGTGACGGGGCTCGCCGAGCTCGGTCTGCTGGACGTCGGCGGCAGGCCGGCCGACGGCGCGGCGCTGCTCGGCGGCTTCGACACGGTCCGGTTCGTGACCGAGGCGCTGCCGGCCCTGGGCGAGCTGCTCGAGGTGCACGTGGAGGTCAGCGGCGAGCCGCTCGACTATCGCGACGCCGGCGACTCGCTGCAGATCGGCGTCGGCACGGCCGCGGTCGCCAGCGAACGCGACTGGTTCGACCTGGAGGTGACGATCACCGTCGAGGGGACCGAGCTGCCGTTCACGGAGGTGTTCGCGGCGCTGGCCCGCGGCGAGACCAGGATGCTGCTCGCCGACGGCGCCCACTTCTCGCTGCTGGCGCCGCAGCTCCAGTCGCTCCGTGAGCTGATCGAGGAGGCGCGCGCCCTGGGGGAGGGGAGCCGTCCCGGCTCGCTGCGGATCAGCCGCTATCAGGCGGGACTGTGGGAGGAGCTCGCGCAACTGGGCGTGGTGCGCGAGCAGGCCGAAGGCTGGCAGCGCCAGGTGGAGGGTCTGCTCGGCCTCAAGACGCTCACCGATCATGAGCCGCCCACGGCGCTGACTGCGTCACTGCGCCCCTACCAGGTCGACGGGTTCAGATGGCTGGCGACGCTGTGGGGTCTCCGCCTCGGCGGCATCCTGGCCGACGACATGGGCCTCGGTAAGACGCTGCAGACGCTGGCCTTGATCTGCCATGCGCGCGCACACGGCACCACCGAGCCGTTCCTGGTCGTGGCGCCGACCAGCGTCGTGTCCGGCTGGGTCACCGAGGCGGACCGGTTCGCGCCCGAGCTCGTGGCCCGCGCCCTGACCGACACTCTCGGCCGGAGTGGGTGCTCGCTGCAGGAGGTGGCTGCGGGCGCCGACGTGGTCGTCACCACCTACACGCTGCTGCGGCTTGACGCCGACCAGTACGGCACTGTCCCGTGGGCCGGGGTGATCCTGGACGAGGCGCAATACGTCAAGAACCACAACGGCAAGACCCACGCCGTGGTCCGCCGCCTGGACGCACCGGTCAAGCTGGCCATCACCGGCACGCCGATGGAGAACAACCTGACCGAGCTGTGGGCGCTGTTGTCGATCACAGCGCCCGGGCTGTTCCCGGATCCGAAGGCGTTCAATGACCAATACGCCCGCCCGATCGAGCGAGGCGGCGACCGGGAGCGGCTTGCACGTCTCAGACGGCGGATCCGGCCGCTGGTCAAGCGGCGGACCAAGGAGCTGGTCGCGGCGGACCTTCCCGCCAAGCAGGAGCAGACCCTGGCGGTGACGCTGAACGCGCGCCACCGCAAGCTCTACGACACCCATCTTCAGCGTGAGCGCCAGCGCATCCTGGGCCTGCTGGACGACTTCGACCACAACCGCTTCACGGTGCTGACGGCGATCACGCGCCTGCGTCAGCTGAGCCTGCACCCGGGGCTGGTCGACGACAAGCACCTGTCGATCCCCTCGGCGAAGGTCGAGACGCTGACCGAGCAGCTCACCGACGTGATCGACGGGGGCCACCGGGCGCTGGTGTTCAGCCAGTTCACCGGCTTCCTCGGCCTCGTGCGAGAGCGCCTGAACCGTGAGGGCATCAGCCACTGCTACCTGGACGGGAAGACCCGGCGCCGCGACAGGATTCTTCACCAGTTCAAGGAGGGCGACGAGCCGGTGTTCCTGATCAGCCTGAAGGCGGGCGGGTTCGGCCTCAACCTGACCGAGGCCGACTACTGTTTCCTGCTGGACCCGTGGTGGAACCCGGCGGCCGAGGCACAGGCGATCGACCGCACCCATCGCATCGGGCAGACCCGGCCGGTGATGGTCTACCGGCTGGTGGCCGACGACACGATCGAGCAGAAGGTGGTGGCGCTCGCTCGACGCAAGGCGGATCTGTTCCGTAGCGCGATCGACGACGGCGATCTATTCGCCGCAGGCATCGAGGCTGAGGACATCCGCGGGCTGCTCAGCTGACCGCGTCGACACGGCCCGGGCCGCTGCGGCGCATGCAGGGTTGCTGGCTGCAGGCGTGTCTCGATCTCGAAACAGCGCGCCGAGCCTTGGTCGTACTCGAGCGGGACTCTGATGGGAAATACCATACGCTCAGAGCTTTACCGGCTTCAGGTATTTCACCCATCCGCGTACAGCCGAAGGCCATCTCAACTAACATGATTTTGTACACCCCTTTCGGGGGGAGCTTTCGGTTTATCATGCCGCTCCAGGCGAGGGTGCGGCGACCGGCCTTGCGCCGCGTGGTGCTCAGCTCGGCAATCAATCCTTTTCCCGAGTAGGACGGTGAA
>JADGPN010000589.1 GCA_017882465.1 Solirubrobacteraceae bacterium | reverse complement strand
GGTGTGCTGGAGGGGGTCGTAGGTGTCGTGGTCGTGCCAGAGTCGCCAGATGATTTGGCTCCAGGCGCGGCCGAGGATGCGGGTGGCGTGTGCGTGGCCGGCGCCGCGGGCTCGGGCGCGGGTGTAGATGTCGGCCGCCCAGGGGTTGTGGTGGCGGCTGGCGTCAGCGAGGACATCAAAGGCTTGCCGCAAGCGGTGGTCGCACGCCCAGCGGAATTTGGCGTGGCGGGATTTGCCTGACTCGACCGCGACGGGGGCTTGGCCGGCGTCGGCGGCCAGCTCGCGGTAGGTCGGGTACCGCTGCCGGCAGTCGCCGATCTCGGCGAGCATCGTCGCGGCGCACAGCCACGAGTCCTTGGCGATGAACAGCGACCGGAACGTGGGCCCGTCAGGATGGGCGTCGAGGTGGTGTCGGATCTCGATCGTGAGTTCGCTGATCCGAGCGACGACGGGTTCCAGCGCGCTGACGAGCGCCAAGACGATCTGCCGGCGGGCCGTGAGCTCGAGCTCGTCTGCGCGGCCCTCGGCGCCGGCGCGGAGTCGCTTGAGCAGCTCGCCCGCCGGCTTGCGGCCGGGATACCCGTGGCGCTTGAGGAACGCGTCGAGGCGCTGCTCTCCGAGCCCGCGGGCGTCCTGCGGGGATGGGTAGCGGCGCAGGAACGCCAGCGCGATCTGCGAGTCGACGCTCGAGAACACGCGGGCGGCGCCGGGCCAGAAGCACGCGAGCTGATCGCGCAGCTGGTTCGCCAACCCCACCCGGGTGCGGACGAGGCCCTCGCGCGCGCGGGTGAGTGACCGCAGCGCCTTGGTCTGATCGCCATCGGGCTCGAGCACCCGGAAGCGATGACTGTCCGTCCGCGCGAGCTCGGCCAGCACGAAGCTGTCGAACCCGTCGCTCTTGCCGCCGGCGACCGAGTACCGCGGGCGCATCGCGACCACCTGATTCGGGTGAACGGCGACTACCGTCAGGCCGGCATCGAGCAGCCGCTCGATCAAGAGCCCGTCCGGCCGCTCAATCGCGACCCGCGCGACCGCCAGGCGCAGCAGCCGCGCGCACAGCGCCTGGATCCCGGCCTCGTCGTGGCGATAGCGGCGGCCCTCCACGATCCGCCCGTTGCCGTCGACCACGCAGATCGCGTGCTCCTCACTCGCCCAATCAACACCCGCGAACCGTTCCTCTCCCATCACCCTCACCCTCCAATCCGACCTGGTTGCATTGATCGGCGCGAGGTACCCTGGCGGATGCTTACTGATGGCGCTCTGGGCGCGACCTCCTGTTGCCGCTCAACGGGCACCTCGACGGAACGTCGGGAGGCGCTGGTCTAAAACGGGCCCTCTGCTCGGGCAAGCCCAAAGAGGCGCTCTCCCGACATCCGCCGACAACGCGAAGCTTGACCAGTAAGCCCGAAGGAGCAGTCTTGGTCGTGCAACCGGTTCGGCGACAACCAGAGGCATGGTCTAACGCGTACGAGACTCCCCAGATCGTTCGAGGTTGTCGCGTGCGATTGGCGGGGGCCGGACCCTGACGTGGACGAGGTGCCAAAGGCGGCTCGGTGTCGCATGATGTGCGGTTTCTCATCCTGCCTGGGTGACGTGGCTCGGCTCGACGCGGATTAGGGTCATGCCTCCAAGTCCTGCGGGCTTGACATCCGCGACCAGTATCTGCGCCGGAACGGGAGGTCACGATGGCTGTCGATCGAAGTCATGGGCTGGACCATGTTGTCCTCGTGCTGTTCGAGAACCGGTCGCTGGATAATCTTCTAGGTCATCTCTACGGCCCGGAGGACGGCAAGACCTTTGAGGGTGTGATCGGCAAGGAGCTGAGCAACCCGATCCCGGAGTGGGCTGAGCACGGAGCCGAACGCAAGACGGTGCCCTACACCGTCGCGACGGACATGGATGCCCCCAACCCGGACTCCGGTGAGGAGTACTTCCACACCAACACGCAGCTGTTCAACATCCTGGACGAGCACAACCGCTTCAAGCTCAGCGAGCAGGTCACCGCGCCGTGGAACGCTCCCGCGCCTGGGGCGGTGCCGAGCATGGATGGCTTCGTGAGCGACTACATCAGCACGTTCACCGCGGAGATGGGCCGTCAGCCCACCTACGAGGAGTATGCGCAGATCATGACCGGCTACACGCCGGAGCAGGTGCCGGTGCTCAACGGGCTCGCCAGGGGCTTCAGCGTCTTCGACCATTGGTTTTGCGAGGTTCCCTCGCAGACGTTGATGAACCGGTCGTTCTGGACGGCCGCGACCTCGTCCGGCTTCGTGATCAACAAGCCGGCGTCGAACTTCGTCCAGCACAACGCGGCTGAGACGCTGTTCGAGCGGCTCGAGGCGCACGGGCGCACCTGGAAGGTGTACGTGCAGGAGCCGATGTCGTTTTCGGCCGCTGCCCTGATTCACATGTCGCGGTTGCAGGATCGCCTAGCGACGCACTTTGTGCCGTTCTCCGAGTTCGAGCGCGACGTGGCCGCCGGCACGCTGCCCGATTTCAGCATGATCGAGCCTAACCTGATCATGGGGCACAGCGACTACCACCCGGCCGTCAGCCGAGCGCTTGGCCCGGGTGTCGAGCTCCCCCTCGACCCACCGTCGTCGATCCTGGGCGGCGAGGCGTTCCTGGCCCGCATCTACACGGCGATCCGGTCGGCCGCTTCCCCGGAGGGCTCCAACGCGTACAACACGACCTTCTTCATCGGCTGGGACGAGCCAGGCGGCACCTACGACCACGTCCCACCCGGGCCCGTGCCGCCACCGGACCCCAGCGCACCCGCGGGGCAGCTGGACTTCACATTCGACCGCTCCGGCTACCGCGTGCCGGCGATCATCGTCTCCCCGTGGGTCGATGAGGGCATCGTGATCAACGACGAGCACCGCCACACGTCGATGATCGCCACGCTCCGCAAAGCGTGGAACCTCGGCGACGCGTTCACCGCCCGGGACGCCGCCGCCCGCCCGTTCGATCACCTCCTCTCCCGCGAGAGCCCGCGCGACCCCGCCACCTGGCCGGATGTGCAGCCACGCCCGGTTCCCGCCTTCCAGATGGACGAGGCGGTGATGAGCAAGGCGCTCAGCACCCTCGGCCACGCGATGGGCGGCGGAATGGTGG
>JADGPN010000135.1 GCA_017882465.1 Solirubrobacteraceae bacterium | reverse complement strand
GCCACCGACGGTCGCCGCCACCCACGCCACGAACACCACCGCGCCGATGTCCAGTGAGTGCCGGGCGGCGAAGACCGCAGCCGCGATCAGCACCGGCTCGCCGGGCCCGGGAACGCCGATCCAGCTCGCGGCCGCCGCCAGAGCCAGCCCGAGGTAGTCGATCGTGGGACCGTGGATGTGATGCAGGTGCAGGTGGAACCTTAGGGCCAGGAGGACGATGGGCACCGCTCTCATGCGTGATCACTCCAGGACTGTGAGCAAGCTGGGGTCATCGGCGCTCCGATCGTGCCACAGCCGGGGGTCGCTGCCCGATGGGATAGGCGCGGGGCCGGATCCTTGGACTTGTGGCCGATGCCTGCGTGAGAGCCGCTGATAGCGTGCGCGCGCCGGACCGCTCCGCGCACCCCGCGCGGACTTGGAGCTGCGACCAGGAGACAAAATGAGCACCGGGATCATCGTTTCGTACGACGGCACGCCCAACGACGACGACGCGCTGGCGCTCGGCCGGCTGCTCGCCGGTGCCGGCGCGCCGCTGGCGCTCGCTTACGTCCGCCATGCCCGCGAGTACCACCCGCGCCGCGAGGAGCTCGCCCAGCACGACGCCGCGCGCCGGCTCGAGCACGGCGCGACCTGGCTCGAAGACCCCGACGTCCCCCGCCACATCGTCGTCTCCGCCTCCACCGGGGAAGGACTGGAGAAGCTGGCCCTGGAGCAGGGCGCCCCGGTGATCGTGTTCGGATCGGACTACCGCACCTCGCCCGGGCGGGTCGAGCCCGGAACCTCGGCCCAGTATCTCCTCGACGGCGGCTCGGTGGCGATCGGGGTGGCTCCCGCCGGTCTGAGGACGACGACCCTCGAGCCGATCAAGTCGATCGCGGTCTCGGTCGAGGGGACCGATACCGCGGCCGAGCAGACAGCCCAGAGCCTCGCGGACTCGCTCGGGGCGACGATCAGCCCATCCCCCTCGGCCGACGGCGTCGGGCTGATCGTGGTGGGCTCTCAGCCGAGTGCGCCGCCCGGGCGCGTGCAGCTCAGCGGGTCGGCCCGCTACCTGCTCGAGACCGCTCGTGCGCCGGTGCTCGTAGTGCCCAACGGCACCCCTGTGAGCCTCGCCGCCTCCGACTGACGGGCGCCGGAAATGCACCGTACGCGGCGTTTAGTCGCGCTGTGCGGGACGCGTTTATCCCAATGTCCAGGGGCCTTGTTCGTTTGCTGGACTCAAGGCCATAGTCCGTTTTCCCGGGGCAGAGCAAGCTTCTGCGCTTGATTGGGCCAGTAGGCCCGTTGCCGCCGGATTTCCGGGTGGCTGTCTTGTACTTCCCCTAGGTCCCCCAGGACAAGGAGATCCATACATATGTGGCTGCCGTATCCATCATGGCTCAGCCCAGGAGACAACGCGTGGCAGCTGACAGCTGCCACGCTCGTTGGTCTCATGAGCGTGCCCGGCCTTGTCGTCCTCTACGGCGGGGTGATGCAGAAGCGCTGGTCGGTCAACAGCATGATGCTCACTTTTGCAGCCTTCGCGACGGTGCTCATCGTGTGGGTGCTGTGGGGCTTCAAGATGGGCTTTGGCTCACCGTTCCACGGGCTGTCCCACTCAGGTTTCTTCGGGAACTTCATCGGTAAACCGGGGCCGGTGCTCTCGCACACGGCCGAGCAGGGGCAAGCGACGATCCCATCGATCACGACCGGGCCGAACTTCAGATTCCCGTTGTCGTCGCTGGTCTATTTCCAGTTCGTGTTCGCGGGGATCACCCCGATCCTGATGCTGGGGTCGGTGCTGGGCCGGATCAACTTCAAGGCCTGGATCCCGTTCGTGGCGCTCTGGATCACGTTCATCTACACCACGAACGCGTTCCTGATCTGGGGTGGCGGCTGGTTCGCCCAGAAGGGTGCGGTCGACTTCTCCGGTGGTTACGTGATCCACCTGTCGGCCGGAGTCTCGGGCTTCGTGGCGGCAGCGGTGATCGGACCGCGACTGCAGCGAGACCGTGAGATCGACGCACCGAACAACGTGTTGATGGTGGCCGTCGGAGCCGGCCTTCTGTGGCTCGGCTGGAACGGCTTCAACGGTGGAGACCCGTACTTCGCCGGCGCCTCGGCCTCGGCGGCGGTGCTCAACACGAACCTGTGCACCGCGGTCGCGTTCCTCGTGTGGGTCCTCTGGGACTACCTCACGGGCCGCAAGCCGTCGCTCATCTCGGGCGTCAACGGGATGATCACCGGACTCGTCTGCATCACGCCGGCGGCGGGTTATGTGAACGGGTACGGCGCGATCGCGATGGGGGTCATCGCCTCCACGCTCGTGTACTTCGCGCTCAACTACCTCAGCCGTCTGCGTCCCTTCCGGAACGTCGACGACACGCTGGGCGTGGTCTACACCCACGGTATGGCCGGCTTCGCCGGCGGCCTGCTGACCGGCGTGTTCGCCGACCCCAACATGATCGTGTACCAGGGGGTTGGCAAGACGCCGAGCATCTCTGCTGGAGGCGTCATCCATGGCAACTGGACGCTGCTGAAGTGGCAGCTGTTCGCGGGCCTGTGGGTGATCGTGTTCTCCGCAGTCGGAACGTTCATCCTGCTCAAGCTGGTCGGGCTCGTGGTTCCGCTACGGATGAAGGAAGAGGACATGGAGGTCGGCGACATCGCCATCCACGGCCACGAGGTCTACCCATCGGACGTGCCATCACTCGGGTTCCCGAATGGCATTCCCGGGCTGGCCCAGGGCGCGGGCGAGGCGACGCCATCGACGGCATGACGCACGGCGCGGGAGCCACAGCGTGCAGGCGCGGTCTCGATGGAACGCGCCCGCTCGCTTGAGAGCAACCCCGCGCCGGCGGGCGATCGGGGGGCGGCAGCCGCCGCCCCCCGATCCACTCCGCTGACGATCGTCTCCGGCGCTGTCGCCGGAGACGATCTCGTCAGCGTCGCCGCGTCGACATCCGACGCGCTCGGTCGTCCGGTGGCGATCGCCATCCCCTCGCTCGGCGAGCCTGTGGTATGGCCTCATGGGGCCCTCGCCGAGACGGGCGTGCGAGCGATCGTCGAGCACGCCGCCGGCGTGATTCGCGACCCGGACATCGAGATCCCGGCGATCATCGCCGATGCGGTCCCGGTCCGGATCGGCAACGACGTGGTCGGCATCATCGCCGTCACGACATCCGGCCGCTCCGAGCCGTTGCTGCCTGAGCAGCTGGCCTGGCTCGAGGCGGGCGCTGCCGCCGCCGCAGTGACCGCGCTCATGCGCGACGCCCAGGAGGGCGGGCTCCAGAGCTCGCGCCGGGCGCTTCTGCAGGCTCTTCGCACCGCCCCACCCGCCGACGTGGCGGCGCTCGAGGGCCATGCCCGGCGGCTCGGCTTCGACCTCAGCTCAGGCGCTGTGGCGCTGTGCGCCGCTCCTCCGGCCGATGGCGCGCAGCGCCCGGACGAGCTGCTCTCGCGCCATCCGGCCCTGCTGGCCGACGTCGGCTACGGCCGTCTGTGTGGTCTGGTGCCGATCAGCTCCCCCCTGTCCTCGGGCGATGGCGCACAGCAGCTGGCCACCGAGCTCTCGGGCCTGGGCATGCTCGTGGCCCTCTCCGGTCGCCGCCGCGACCCGGCAGCCCTTCACGAGGCCCTGCGCGAGGCGGAGCTGCTGGTCGAGCTGGCCGCCTCGCTGGCGGGTTCGCTCTCGGGCCAGGAGGAGACCTACCGGTTGCTGATCGGGATCCTGCTCAGAGAGCGCGAGGAGCTGGAGCTGCTCCGCGCCCAGACGATCTCACCGCTGTCGGCGTACGACCTCCAGCACGACACGGATCTGCTGGCCACCCTTCAGGCCTTCCTCGCCCATCACGGCTCCACCACCGAGACGGCCGAGGCGATGAGCCTTCACCGCCACACGGTCGGCTACCGGCTATCTCGCGTGCACGAGGTCTCGGGTCTGTCGCCGTATGAGTCCGAGGGCCGCGAGCGGCTGAGCCTGGGTCTCAAGGCGCATCAGATCCTCGACGCCGATCAGCGCGTGCGGGCCCTGCTGTAGGGCCGGGCGGCCGCTGAGAAGCCGCGGCTCTACCCCAGCACCAGCTCCGCGGCGCTCCGCAGCGTGGCGGTGTCGCCGGCGATCAGAAGCGTGGTCACGATCGACTCGCGCCAGGCCTCGAGGTCGTGGCGGATCTTGTCCCTGGGGCCGATCAGAGTGAGCTCCTCGAGCAGCTTAGTCGGAACAGCGGCGGCGGCCTCGTCCTTGGCGCCGGAGAGATAGAGCTCCTGGATCCGCGCCACCTCGGCCTCGTACCCCATCCGGATCGCGACGTTGGCGTGGAAGTTGGTCCTCTTGGCACCCATGCCGCCGAAGTACAGCGCGTACATCGGCCGCAGCGCGTCGGCGGCGCCCTCGATGTCGTCGGTGATGATCAGCGGGACCGTCGCGGCCACCTCAAAGTCGCCTTCGCCGCGCCGGGCGGCCGGCCGGGCGAAGCCCTCCTGGAGCGCTTCGCGGTAGTAGGCATCGTGGTGGGGCGAATAGAACAGCGCCAGCCAGCCATCGCACAGCTCTCCGGCCAGGGCGATGTTCTTCGGGCCCTCGGCGGCGAGGTAGATCGGGATGGCCTCCCGCAGCGGGCGAAGGGAGGACTTCAGCGGTTTGCCCAGACCGGTGCCGCCGGGGATCGGCAGCGGGTAATGCGCTCCCACGTTGACCACCGGCCCCTGGCGCGACCAGATGTCGCGCAGGATCCCGATGTACTCGCGCGTGCGGGCGAGGGGCTTCTCGAACGACTGCCCGTACCAGCCCTCCACCACCTGCGGGCCCGAGACCCCGAGGCCGAGGATGATCCGGCCGCCGGACAGGTAGTCGAGGGTCATTGCCGCCATCGCGGTCGCCGCCGGCGTCCGCGCCGAGATCTGCACGATCGCCGTTCCCAGCTTCAGCCTCTCGGTGGCCGCGCCCCACCAGGCCAGCGGCATCAGCGCGTCCGAGCCGTACGCCTCGGCGGTCCAGAGCGAGTCGAACCCCAGCTTCTCGGCCTCGGCGATCGCCTCGGCGGCGCCGGGCGGCGGCCCGCCGGCCCAGTAGCCGACGTTCAGTCCGAGACGCAACTCTCGTGCCATCGTCGCGGAACCTTAGTGATCCCCGCCGCGATGGGTCAGGCGGCGCCACAGGCTCGGACCCCGGGGCTGGCTCCGCGCCCATTCGCCGCGCGTCGGCAGACCGCCGTTTCGCCGCGCCTCCATCACACATGCGGTGTGGGCATGGCGCCGGCGCGAGGAATCACCATCGGGCACGATCAGCATGTGCTCGCTGAGGGCGGGCAGACGCCGGCCGCACAGCGGACATCGATAGGTCGCGGGCTTCAGGTTCTGCGCCCGGCGGACGTCCCACCAGTGAGCGGGCTCGCGGCTGGCCATTCGCCCAAGGATGACACCCCAGCCCAGAGTCTCGCCGCCCCCTGGACGAACAGGACGAGGGCTGAGCCCTGGGTCGAGGGGATCCGAGGCCCGCCGCGATGGCCAGCACCGTTCTCGGTGGCTATCCTTTCCGCCATGGCCACAAGCGAAGCCGATGAAGTCTCGGGTCTGAGTCGCAGCGAGGCCCTTCGCGCCTCCCCGCGGATGTTCGACAACGATCTGCTGGACAAGCTGTCCCGCGTTCACCCGAGCGTACCCCCGGTCCTGTTCCTGCCCGCGATCACGATCCTGCTGGTCGAGGGCTTCGTCCACGGCGTCGGCGTTGCCGCGGTGGCCTGGGTGCTGGGCGGATACCTGTTCTGGACGCTGACCGAGTACTGGCTGCACCGGATCGTGTTCCACTTCGAGCCCGAGAAGGGAATCGGCGCCCGGCTGCACTGGATCATCCACGGCGTCCACCACGATCATCCGAACGACCCAATGCGGCTCGTGATGCCTCCGTCGCTCAGCGTCCCGCTGGCGGCGCTGTTCATCTGGGGCTTCTACGCCGTGCTGGGCAGCCCGGCCTTCCTCCCTTTCGGCGCGGGCTTCCTCGCCGGTTACCTGGCCTACGACATGCTGCACTACCACGTGCACCATCATCGGCCGAGCAGCGCGCTGGGGAAGAAGCTGCGCGAGCTCCACATGCGCCACCACTTCCAGGACCACGACCGCGGTTATGGGGTCAGCGCGCCGTTCTGGGATCACGTCTTCGGCACCGCGCCGAAGTCCCGCTGAGCCCAGGCCCCGCCTGAACATCTGCGCAGCGCTCTCGACAACCGGCGCGCTGGTCGGCTCGATGCCCTTGGAGCGGTCGCGCGATCGCCGGTTTCGGCCGACGATCTGTCGAACCTCGCCCTGGCCCCGCGGGCACCAGCGGGCACTGGAGTTGATCGCGACCGGGGCGCCGCTCAGCGAGGTGCTCGATTTCATCGTGTTCCCGTTCGGACTGCGTGCGTGCTGGTCGACGCCGCGAGCACCTCCGTGGCGACGATCGCGGCGCTGGACGAGTTGGGCGTGCGACTCGCGCTGGACGACTTAGGCACCCGGCTTCTCGTCCCTACACCACCTGTTGCGCTTCCCGATCCACGCACTCAAGGTCGATCGCTCAGGAGGTCATGCGCCGCGACCCGAGGCCGCGATATCTGATCCGCTGGGCCGTCGGCGAGGTCAGCGTTTACTCGCCGGCCAACGGAGGCCTGCGCCTCGATCCGGATCACCATCCGCCGGAAACCTGAGGCCGCAGGCCATCTGACGGAGTATCCGATTGACCTACGAGTGTCGGGAACGGAGAGGGCGGGATTCGAACCCGCGATGGAGTTTGACCCCCATACTCGCTTAGCAGGCGAGTGCCTTCAGCCACTCGGCCACCTCTCCCGGATGCTGGCGGGAGTGTAGAGCTAGGATCGCCTGCGCGGACCCCGGAGGGGTGGCAGAGCGGTCGAATGCACCGGTCTTGAAAACCGGAGTCCGGTTTCCCCCGGACCGCGGGTTCGAATCCCGCCCCCTCCGCTCGTAAGTAAGCCACAGCGAGCCAAACCGCGTCATTAGCAGGTCTTCCTCAAGCCTGCCGCGGTTTGGGCCTTGTCACCGCGAGCCAGCGCAAGTCGGCTCGCGACAGGAAAACGGTGACCAAATCGGTGACCACGAGCGCGGCTCGCGCGGGCCGTGCGGCGGGCTCCTTGGCAGCACGGCGCGGACCCGCGCGCTCTGAGCTGGTGTGGCGGCCCGGCGGTTTGGGAAGAGCTCGAGACGCCCTTGAAGCTCCGATCTGTCGTCGAGGAGCCGGCGCCCGCGGGGCGACGGCGAGTCGGCGATCGGCCATCAGATCCCCGCGCGCCCGAGCACCTCGCCGGCATCCTGGCCGGAGAGGCCGGCGTGCTCGAGCGCGTGCGGGCGAGTGCGGGCGGTGCCGTAGCCGACCAGTCGGCGGTCGCCGTCGCCCGCGTAGACGTAGATCGACCACTCGCCGTCCTGATTGTGGCCGACGACCCGTCGGCCGTCTGACAGCGTGACCGCGAAATCCCGAAGCGGCCCAGGCATTGGCAATTAACGGGTCCTCAGGCAAGGATCGAGCGGTTCGGCAAGTACCCACCGGTCACCAACCTGCGCCCCGTCCGAGAGGCGTAGGGTGCCGGCGTTGCTGGCGGGGTCCCAGAGGCGCACCGTGCGCCTGTGGAACCCTGCCACCCGCGAACAGCGCGCCAGTGCCACAGTGGTACGGTCCCGTAGGCCGGAGGGGTCGTGGCAGGTAGCGCGCGTGTCGGCTCTGCACATGCAACGTGGGGCAATGTAGGACCGGCCAGCAGCACGTTGTCCCGCGCCCCGTGTCATCAGCAAGCCCCCTTTATCCGTTACGTCGCGACACTTGGGGCTTGTTCATAAATCAGTTAGGAGGTTGGGTGGTTGTGGGGTTGTGGGGTCGAACTTGTGGTGTGGTTGATGAGGGAGCGGGGGGTGTGAAGTTGTTAGCACGTGCTCATGAACTGATTCCAGAACGGCGGGAGGGTGTCATACCAGGTGCCGACGTACACGTAGCCGAGATGCTGGAGGGACAGCGAGCTGCAGGCGGTGGCGTCGGGCGCGTCGTAGATGAGCGCCGCGAAGTCGTTCGCGGGATAGGCCCACTCCCAGCTCGCCTGCCTCCACGCGGTGTAGGGGTTGTAGCCGGCATCGTTGTAGGAGCCCTCGAAGGTGACCACGAGGTCAGCGTTCTTGGCGCCGCTGCCCGAGAGCATCCAGCCCGAGCCCGGATTCGCGCCGAAGTTGAACACGACCTCGTCCGTGTTGCCTTCGTGGGTGTGCACGTACGAGGCGAGCGTCTGGTAGAAAGCCTTGTTGCTCGTCGTCGTGGCGGGCACCGTGTCCGAGACGCCATCGAAGAAGATTCCCGCGATCTCACCCGGATAGTAGGAGTACCACTCCTTGATTTGCTGCTCGATCGCGGGAATGCTGGCGGTGCCCCCGCTCCCGTAGTTCGTCCAGACGTAGCCGATGACCGACGCCCGCCCGTACCGGTAGCAGTTCCTGATCACGTTTGACCAGGACTGCACGCGCCCGGGCCCGGGCCCGTTTCCCTGGAAGGGATCGGCGATGATGTAGGACCCACCGTGCGAGCCATTGCTCTGTGAGCACGCCGTCTGCCAGTCGACCGGATTGGCGTTGTCGTAGAGCGGGATCAGCTCGTCACGGTGCACTGTCACAGCCCCAGCGACGTTCGGCGCCAGACCAGGGATCGCGAGCGCACTAACCACAGCGAACAGGAGCGTCGCCCCGGTCCTCCGAGATCGCCGCCAATGTCGTCTCATAGCTGCAACTCTCTTTCCATTCAAGCTCCCAACAAACGATGGACCGGCACCCGACAGGCTGCCAGGCTCGCAGCTCAGTAGCGGCCGGTGCGGCCGGTGCGGCCGGTGCGGCCAGTTTGATGCCCGCTGCGGCCGCCGAGAACCGAACGGCCGGTCGATGTTCGTTCACCGGATGAACGGCGGCCGACCAGCCACATGCCGGGGAGCGCCGACGTCAGTCAGTGCCCGACCCCCACCCGGCGACGGTTGCCCGCACCTCCAGAACGCCCGCAGGGTCGCTCAAGTAGACTCGCTTCTCCCCAACCTGAGCATCTTGGCTCGCGCGACTGTGACCCCGGAGGCCTCGCCCTGGAGGACGTTCCCGGTCTCGCGTATGCCAGAGCCGGCCACGGTTGCAACTGGGACCGCCGCGACTGCTGCGTTGCGAGATGGATGCGTCAGGGCCGCGCCGAGCCGACGCTTGGTTCGGCCGCTCGCGTGGCGTGCTGCGGGCGCATGAAATCAACGGAAAGCAGTCGTCGTCCGGCGGCAGCCGGCGCTCCATGGTGCGGCTGACGAGATCGCGCGGCTCGCTTCGCAATGCCACCGGGTGGCGCGGTTCTGCCCTTTCAGGCGAGCGCCTGGCGCTGCTGGTTGCCTCCACGATCCGCGCTCGAGGTGGGCGTGCCGATCGCCTCCCATGCCGCGCCTGCCGATGCGCCCCATTCGACGGGTTGGAGTCGATGGGTGAGCGCGGTGTGGCGGCGGCCTGCTCCGGGAGTGCGGACGGCTTGGGCGAGGGCGCGGCGGGATCCGGCGAGGACGATGAGTTGTTTGGCGCGGGTGACGGCGGTGTAGAGCAGGTTGCGTTGCAGCATCATCCAAGAGGAGGTGGTGAGCGGGATGACCACGGCGGGGTATTCGCTGCCTTGGGAGCGGTGGATGGTGATGGCGTAGGCGTGGGCGAGCTCGTCGAGTTCGTCGAAGTCGTAGTCGATCTGCTCGTCTTCGTCGGTGAGCACGGTGATGGTTTGCACTTGTAGGGACATGCTGGTGATGTCGAGGATCCTCGCCAGGCTCTGCTCGTCGCGCTCGAGCACCTCGACCAGCCTCAGGTTGCCCTGCCGCCCTTGCTGCGGGCCAGGCGGGGCGTGCCCTCGCGCGCGCGGATCTCAATCCGCCGCTCCCACGCGACAACCTCATGGCGCAGCCCCAGCGCCCGGCCGATCCTCATCCCCGTCGACGCCAGTAGCGCGAACAGGAACCGGTCGCGCATTGGTGCTCGCGCGCGTACGCGGCCCGCCGCGGCCCGGTGCGATGCTGGCGCGTGCTGAGGGCAGTCGACGAGGGATCTCGTGGCTGCATCCGACTGGGAGCAGCTGTCTCGGCCGGACGCGGGAGACAGCTGCCTGAGTGGCAACCCGGTTGTCTTGCACCGAGGCCGACACTGCCGCTTTTTGGGTCCGCGCTTGCAGTTCGAAGGGTTCGGAGCTGGCGCTCCGCAGCCCCCCGACCGACGACCGGGAGTGGGCCGGCGGGACGAGCACGACGCGCTTTGAGCGCAACGTGAGTGGGTGCCGCACCGCCGTCGAGGGTGAGAGCCTGTCCAAGCGAGGTAGTGCTGGCGACCCCCGGGCCCGGGGGTCGCCAGCGCTTGATGTCTCAGTCCCAGCGGCTGATCTCGCCGCCCGGGTAGGCGTTGAAGCCGCGGTCTTCGGCTCCGGATTTGAGGCTCATGAGGCAGGAGGCCCAGTTGGTCGAGCAGCCGTTCACGAACTCGGTCTCCTGCTGCCAGTCTTCGTGGCTGAACATGAGCGTGGTGCCGCCGTCGGGCCTGGGCATCGCTGCGAATGTGATGCGTGTGTCG
>JADGPN010000588.1 GCA_017882465.1 Solirubrobacteraceae bacterium | reverse complement strand
AGGATCGCGACGGGATCGGCCTCCGTGTGCGGCGCGATCCGGTTGACGATCTCGCCCGCAAGCCCGTGATATGCCGCCGGATCTGGCGGTGCCGGCCAATCGTCGGGGACCGGCAGGGTCAGCTTGACGCTCCGCTGCGGGTCGTCGGGCTGGTCGAGCAGCGACAGCACGCGCTCGGTCATTCGGTGGAGCTCTCGGCGACCGCCGCCCGCGCGGCGGACTCGTCCACGATCGCCTTGTTGGCCGCGAACGCGGCGATCAACGCGGAGATCGCGAGGTTGTTCACCTGCCGTGGCAGGCCGCGGGAGACCTCGTGGATCAACGCGACCGCGTCATCGCTGAACAGGGTGTCGGAGCGGCCCGCGAGCGCGAGATGGTGCTGCACATAGCTGGTCGTCTCGGCTGGGGTGAGACCGCCGATCGTGTAACGGACCGCGATCCGCTGGTCCAGCGCGGCGAACGCGCCCTGCCTGAGCCGGTGACGCAGCGTCGGCTGACCGAGCAGCAGCAAGCAGAACGGGGCGGTCTGGTCCATCCCCAAGTTGCTCAGGCACCGGATCCCCTCCAGTGACTCGGCGTCGAGCAGGTGCGCCTCATCGCAGATGAGGAGCACCCGTTTGCCGCGTTCCGAGGCCTCGGCGGCCAAGAGTTCCTGGGCTTGGGGGATCAGCGCGGCGTGATGAAACCTCGGGGTGCCGCCCAGTCGGGTGACGATCAGCCCGTAGATCCCGCGCAACCCGACCCCCGGCGTCCCCAAGTAGAGGACCGTGTGCCGCGACGCGTCCAACCCCGCGACCGCGGCGCGAGCCGCGACTGTCTTCCCCGCGCCGCACTCGCCGCTGATCACGCCGATCGCCTGCTCGCTGATGCACCACTGGATCCGGGCGACCGCCTGGGCGTGCGCGTCGTGGGCGTGCAGCATCCCCGGCGCGAGGTCCTTCCCGAACGGCATCCGCGAGAAGCCGTAGTGGCTGCGCAACCTGTCGATACTCACTGTTCCTCCTCGTCCTGCTGGTTGATGTCACGATCCTCGCCGTCGGCGAGGGCTGAGTAGTCGATCGGGTGCCCGCCGAGCTCGGCGTCGCGCTGCTCGGCGAGCAGCCGCAGGTAGTCGATCCCGGTGCCCGTCGGTGGTGGTGGCAGCTCCCGCTCGGCTTGCGGGTGGGTGTGACGGCCGATCACCAATGGCACGGCGAGGCCCATCGGGCGGTGCTGGTAGCGGACCTCGATCCGGGTCAGATCGAACGGGTCGAACACCAGCTCGACCTTCCGGCCGACCAACGCCGCATCGACCTCATAGCTGTTGCCGTGCAACGACACCGTCGCGGTCTTCGTGACCGTCCGCTCTTGGGACCACAGGAACGCTTCCCGCAGCAGTGCCGGGGTCGGCAGCTGGGGCGCGCCCGCGGCCTCGAACCGCTCAAGCGGCGTCTGCCCGGTCTCCGAACGGGTGCGTCGGTGGTAGACGACCTCCAACCAGGCGGAGAACAGCCGGTTCAGCTCGGTGAGCTCGACACCATCATCAATCTCAACCAGGAACTGATCACGCACGGTTCGAAAAAAGCGCTCAATCTTGCCTTTCGTGGTGGCAGCGCGCGGGCTTGCGTGAATCAATTTCACCCCGAGGACGGCGCATGCTCTGAGCAGTTGTGAGGACACGAACGCGGAGCCGCGGTCAACCAGAATCGCTGCCGGAACGCCACGGGACATCAGCCCGGACCGCAGCGCGGCCTCCAGACCGAACACGTCCTCGCCGGTACCCCACCGCCACCCGACCAACATGCGGGAGTGATCGTCGATAAACGCCAACAGCACCGCCCGGCGCGCCGTCGCGCCGGCCAGGACCGGGCCGTGTAGGCCGTCGCCCGTCCACAGCTCATTGCGCGCGGAGGCTTCGAACCGGCCGTAGACCTTCCCCGGCGAGCGGCCATCAGCCCGAACGTTCAACCCGGCACGAGCGAGGTGCGTCTGCAACGTTCGCAACCCCGGCACACAGTCACGGTCATCGGCGGTGGTGAGCATGATCTCGTGGACCTGCGCCGCGGTCCGCTCCGGCCGTTCCCGCTTGAGCGCGAACGCCAGCTCCAACGTCTCAGCCGGCGTGCGCACCGGCACGACCTTCGGTCGGGGAACGAGCGCGTCGAACCCACCGTTCCGGTATGCGCGGACCCATCGCCCCAGCGTCGTGCGACTGACCCTGACCAGCCGCCCGTCCGGCCCGACATGCTCACGATCCGCCAACGCGCGCAGCAACCGGCCACGCTGCGCCTTCGACAGACCAAGGTCGGCAGCGTCACGGATCAACGTGTACCGGAACAGACCGATCTCCTGCCGATCCTTCTCACCCATCAGTCCTCCCAACGCTCAAGTTTCACGAGCGCGGGACCCTCTCAACTCACCTCACGCTCTCCAAGGGTCGATTCGTGTTGCCAAGCAGCCGTCCGCCCGAGAACCGCGACGCGATCTCCCACGGCCCGGCCGGCCCGAACCGCAACACCCACGCCCTGGCCGCGATCGCGATCGCTTCCAACGCATCCGCGACGCCGCCACCGGCGGGCATCACCGGCCCGAGCTCCGGATCCAGCGCGACCGCGCACCGCGTGAAATGCGCCCGGATCTCCTCGGCCCGCTCAGCGAACCGACGCAGCCAGCCACGGACCGTCTCCGGACACGCCCCCAACCGGGCCGCGATCGGCCGGAACCCCTCACCAGCGACGTTCGCCTCGATCGCCTCACCGATCACCAACACCTCGTCCTGACGGCGCGAGAACGCCAGCTGCGGCAACAACACATGCGTCCCCAAGCAGCCCCGGCACCGCGCCCGCCGCGGCCGCAACAACCTGCTCCCCGACCGGCACCGCAACACCCGCTCCCGAGCACGCCCCCACGGCCCCAGCACCCCCCGACACGACGGACACCCCAACAACCCGCCGACCAGCTCAGCCTCCACGACCACCAGCTCGGTGCCTACGATCAACATCGGGTGCCACCTCCGGCATCAAGAGAGCCCTCCCGACCCAACGGCCAAGCTGGCGGGAGGGCTCTCGCGCGTTCACGAACGCGCGAAGCCTGCCAACCCCGCGACCACGACGAACAGCACCATCACCCCCGCCGGTGACCAA
>JADGPN010000587.1 GCA_017882465.1 Solirubrobacteraceae bacterium | reverse complement strand
GGCCTCGGGTTCGTCGAGGCCGGTGGGTTCATCGGTGGAGAAGGCAGTTTGCCCGTGGGGATGGCTCACGCGTCTCGTTCGGCATTGGATCGTGATCGAGCGAATCATTGCGGACCGCGGTGCTGGCCCTTGGTTCTGCGCCGTCACCGAGCAGTCCGTTCGCGAGATGAACGTGTGGTGGTTGCGGCTGTGCACCTCGAGTGCGGCACGTGGGCCGCCGAGCGACCATCTGTCGCTACCGGCCCACGGTGGCTGCTTCTGCCCGACGAGATGCGCCCCGAGGCAACCGTCGACGGGCAAGACCGCCATGCGGCTGGCAAGCGCGGGCTCGTTGGCGGCTTGGTCGTTGATACGTGGAGCAAGCCAGGCACGGCCGTAGCAGTTCTCCTTCAGGATCAATCCGACACTCCGCCAGCATCCCCTGGCGGCTGGGCAGCCGACGCGTCAACCGCGGACCGCGGGGCCGTCGGGTTCCCACTGAAGGTGCCGACTCACGCGAGACGCTCCCACCTGGCCGCCCAGTCTCGGATCTTTCGCGACATGCCGGACTGATCGGGAGGTGGTCACCAGCTCCCGGCGGATCGCTCTGGGCGAACGCCTACTCCGGCATCGAAGCACCCGGCGCCCGCGGGTTAGCCTCACGTGCGTGAGCCATCCGGCGATCTCGACCGAGCTCAGGATGACGGCGCCCGTCGCGGTGAGCGGTGGCAGCTGACCGGGCTCCGAGATCTGGGCTCTTGAAATGCAGTTTGCCGGGCGCTCGCTGACGTCGCCGCGGCCCGGAGCGCCATGCGCGTGTGGTTTAGCCCGGGTTTAGCCCGGGTGGTCCTGCGCCGAGCGGCGCTGGTGCACCCGAGGGATGGAAGGTGTCCGTCGAGCTCCCCGCAGTTGGCGCAATTCATGTTCTGCATCGCTGCAAGCGCCGGTGAGGACGCCGCCCTCGTCGCCGCAGCGAACTCGATGCAGGATCTTGGCGACGGTCGATCAGTCAGATCGCTTGGATCAGGCGGTCGGCCGAGCCTCGACCCACGGTTCGGCTCGCCAGCCCTCCGGCGCAGATACGCGTTCCAGGGCGGCGCGCCGCGCTGATTCGGCGGTGGCCGCGTTGACCCTCAGCGTCAGTTGGTAACCGGGATGGTGATAGGTGACCCAGCCGGTGCTTGTGCCCGACTGCTGCTGTTGGCGGATGTCGGCGACGGCAGCCTCCAATGAGTCCGCGCTCCACGCGGCGCCGGCCTCCTGAGCGACACGCTCGACGATCGCGTCGAACTCCGCGGCGTGATCGATGGTGGGAGGGGTCAGATGCACCGTCGTGCTCCACATGATCGGCGGTTCATCTTCGGAGCGGTCGCGCCACTCCTCGCCCTTTGGGCGACGGCGCGTGAGCTCAGGCAGATCGCGCGGCTGCCACGGCGGTGTGTCGCCGTCCACCTCCTCGCCTGCGGCGTAGTAGCCGCTGTCGGCAAGCCTAATCCAGACTCTCGCTGCGCGGGCCCTGGCCCAGGAGATCGCCTCGTTGAGCGCGAGCTCGGACACTTCCTCTTGAATTCCGCCGGCGCCTGCGTCGTGATAGCCACGGAACGTCGCCAGGAACGTGACCGCGCCGTCGGCGTCGCGATCCTCGTTCTCGGCCAAGAACACCTCGCCCCGCTGCTCCATATGAAGAATCGTACGCGGGCAACCCGCTCGTCCGGTCGAGCGGCGCAACCCCGAAGCCGACCGATGAGCCCGTCCGGCGCTCCACCGACCCGGGGGAACAGCGTCGCATCGCCTACCCGGATCGCGCGTGCTGTCCCTCGAGGATCCAAGGTCAGCAACGGCGATACACGTCCCGCCGATGTCCGATCGCGATCACTCGGACGAGCCGCTCGGCTGCGTCGAGTTCGGAGATGATCCGATACGGACCGCGCTTGGCCGAGTAGCGTCCTTCGTGTTCGAGCATCAGCGGCTCACCGAGCCGCTTGGGGTTCTCAGCGATCGCATCGAGCGTCTCGAGCACGGCCGCGGCCACCGAGATCGGCAGGCGATCGAACTCGCGGCGAGCGGGCGGCATCACCACCACCCGCCACAGCTCGTCGCTCACTTACCGGCGGCGCGGCGCCGATCAAGACCAGCACGAAGCTCCTCAAGCCCGACACCGGTCTCCCCAGCCGCCGCCGCCCTCTCGCTCTCGCGCATCTGCGCGGCGACGGAGCGGTCAGACATGACCGCAAGCGTCTCCTCGAGGCTCTCAAGATCATCCGGGCTGATCAGCACAGCGGCCGGCTTCCCGTTCCGGGTCACGATCACCCGGTCCTGCTGGCGCTCGACTCGATCGACGAGCTCCGAGAAGCGCGCCTTCACAGCAGCGAGCGGCATCGTCTCCGACATGACCACAATTCTAGTCAGTCCGGACCGGATTGAAAGCAATGCCGGGGCTGTCGCTTCGGGCAATTTCCGACAGCGGCGGCCTCTCGCTTCGTCGCACGCCTAGCGCCGCCCGATCCCGAAGCGGCGCAGTGAAGCGGGCATTCGGGTGGGGTCGGCAAGCGCGGCGAGAGTCCCGTCGATCCGCCGATACTGAACCATTAGGTTCGGTATCGCATTGAGACAGGAGAATTGCAACCGGTGCATGGCCGACGGGCGCCGCGGGAGAATGAGGACAATCTCATTCTCGCTTTAGCAATCTGACACCCATCGCGCGTGCAATGGTCGTGCGGCGCGGGATACCGTTGGCTCCTCGCAGCGGTCAGGACCGACATCTCGATGATGAGTCTCAACCAGCCGGCGCCTTACATGGGCTCAGCGGCGGCCGAGGCCGGTGTTGCCCCAGCTGCGGCTGCCCTGTCACGGATGCTGCGCTCGCTGCCGTGGGCCGTGATCCTGATCACAGCCGTGGCGGGGGTGCTGCGCCTGACCGAGCTGGGGGACGTGCCGGGCAACACGTTCTACGACGCCGCCGTGCGGAGCATGGGCCTGTCGTGGCACAACTTCTTCTTCGGCGCCTTCGATCCGGCCGCGATCCTGGCCATCGACAAGCCGCCGCTGGCCCTCTGGCTGCAGGTGGCCAGCGTGAAGCTGTTCGGGCTCGGGTCCTTTGGGCTCAAGTTCCCCGAGGCGCTGGCCGGAACGCTGGCCGTGCCGCTCCT